>NZ_JALJZW010000017.1 GCF_024171495.1 Deinococcus sp. HSC-46F16 | reverse complement strand
TCGGCCAGTTCCACCACGCCCGTCACGTCCGTCGTGCGGAAGTAGAACTGCGGGCGGTAGCCCCCGAAGAACGCGCTGTGACGCCCGCCCTCGTCCTTGGACAGCACGTACACGCTGGCCTCGAACTTGGTGTGCGGCTTGATCGACCCGGGCTTGGCCAGCACCTGACCACGCTCCACGTCGTCGCGAGCGACGCCGCGCAGCAGCACGCCCACGTTGTCCCCGGCCATGCCGGAGTCCAGCAGCTTGCGGTGCATTTCGATGCCGGTCACGGTGGTCTTCTTGGTGTCGCGCAGCCCGATGATCTCGACTTCGTCCTGAACCTTGACCACACCGCGCTCCACACGGCCGGTCGCGACGGTGCCGCGACCGGTGATGGTGAACACGTCTTCGACGGGCATCAGGAAGGTCTTGTCGGTATCGCGCTCGGGGGTGGGGATGTAGGAGTCGATGGCGTCGAGCAGGTCCCAGATGCGGTCGACCCACTGGTTCTCGCCGCGGGCGGTCTTGGGGTTGGCCTGCAAGGCTTCCAGCGCCTGTAACGCGCTGCCCTTGACGACGGGGAGGTCGTCCCCGGGGAACTCGTACTTGGAGAGCAGCTCGCGCACTTCCATTTCGACGAGTTCGAGGAGTTCTTCGTCGTCGACCATGTCGACCTTGTTCATGAACACGACGATGTAGGGCACGCCGACCTGACGGGCGAGCAGGATGTGCTCGCGGGTCTGGGGCATGGGGCCGTCCGCGGAGCTGACGACCAGGATGGCGCCGTCCATCTGGGCCGCGCCGGTGATCATGTTCTTGACGTAGTCGGCGTGACCGGGGCAGTCGACGTGGGAGTAGTGGCGGGTGGGGGTGTTGTACTCGACGTGGGAGGTGTTGATGGTGATGCCGCGGGCCTTTTCTTCGGGGGCCTTGTCGATCTGGTCGTAGGCCAGGGTTTCGACGGTGGGGTCCATCGCGGCCGCCGTGAAGGTGATGGCGGCGGTCAGGGTGGTCTTGCCGTGGTCGACGTGCCCGATGGTACCCACGTTCACGTGGGGCTTGGTCCGCTCAAACGTTCCTTTTGCCATGATGATTTCCTCC
>NZ_JALJZW010000016.1 GCF_024171495.1 Deinococcus sp. HSC-46F16 | reverse complement strand
TAGTACAGCGTTTTTGAATTTGTCATAGTGAGGTATGAGCCGTCCTCTTCGCTATCCAGTGACTTTGAGTGCTAAGCAAGAACAGACTCTGCACGGCATGACCATGAAGGGCAGTGGCAAGGCGCGGGTCATGACCCGCGCCCGGATTCTGCTGCTGGCCCATCGACAGGTCACGGACTCGGCCATCAAGGACGCCCTCGGTATCAGCGTCCAGATGGTGCAAGCGACCCGAAAACGCTTTGCCCTGGGGGGACTGGACGCGGCGCTGTTCGATGCGCCGCATACGGGGCGACCCGCGAAGTTCGACGGCAAAGACCGGGCGGCCATCACCGCGCTGGCGTGCAGTGAGGCGCCCGAAGGTCACGCACAATGGAGTATTCGCTTGCTGGCAGAGAAGGCTGTGGAGCTGAACTTGGTCGACCACATCGCTCCGTCGACGGTGTTCTACATTCTGAAAAAAACGCGGTCCAGCCGCACCGCAAAAGGCAGTGGTGCATCGCGCACCTGACGGCGAATTTCCTCTGCGAGATGGAACGCGTTCTGGACGTGTACTCTCGGCCCTACGACGACCGTTTTCCCGTGTTGTGCTTCGATGAGCAACCCTGCTTCCTGATCGGTGACGTCATGGCCCCGGTTCCGATGGAACCGGGGCGAGTCGCCAAACAAGACTACGAATACCAGCGCTTTGGGAGCGCGGCTGTGTTGCTGGCCGTCGAGCCGAAAACAGGCCGACGGTTTGTCCAGGTCTGTGCCCGACGGACCGCCGAGGAGTACACCGCCTTCATGCAGAACCTGGAACGGGCCTATCCAGCAGCCGTCCAGATCACCCTGGTTCAGGACCACCTCAATACGCATCACGGCGGCAGTTTCTACAAGTTCATGTCGCCACAGGCGGCCCACCGGTTGGTGGGCCGCTTCGAGTGGGTCTACACGCCCAAACATGCCTCGTGGCTGAACATGGCAGAACTGGAATTCAGTGCCCTTCAGCGGCAGTGCTTGAACCGGCGTATTCCAGTGCTGGAACGGCTTCGGTCGGAAGTCGAGGCTTGGGTGGCAGCGCGTTCACGCGCGGGCGTCACCCTCAACTGGCAGTTCTCCACCCAGGTCGCCCGCCGGACGCTAGGACGGCACTACGAAGCCATTCGTATTAAATGAACGCTGTA
>NZ_JALJZW010000013.1 GCF_024171495.1 Deinococcus sp. HSC-46F16 | reverse complement strand
GGGGCAGCAGCAGGGGGGCAGGGGTCATCACAGGACCACCAGGGGCAGGGGGGGTAGGTCCAGCCTGTAAATAGTTCACCTAAGTGAAGCAATTAGAACTAACTGTGATTAGGTCAAATCCTGACAGTGCGTTACACACAGCAGGGCATCACATGGGCCTGTGACAGTGCGTAACTGGGGCGACTATGGGTAACACACTGCTAGCCTGTGCCCATGCATAAGCAGGGCAGATACAGGGGACTTCGACCACACCCTGAAAAGCTGGGGGTCATTCCCCTGGAGCCTGGAGAAGTCAGTAGGCCTGTAAGGGTCAGGGCATCCGCCCAGGTCCATGACTGGCTGAAGGGGTTCACAGCAGCGGAGCTGGGCCAGCTTCTTACCCAGGTCTGGCAGCAGGAGGCAGGGCAGGGTCTACAGGGCCACAGGAAGCCCAGGAAGGCCAGGGCTGGAGCTGCTGAGGGGTCTAGCAGGGGTGCTGAAATCGCTATTAATTCCCCACTGACCCTGGGCACCGTTCCAGACGACCTCCAGGCGCATCACATGGTCATTGTGGAAGCCATGCGCCAGGGCGCTGTGATTCAGCAGGACCACCAGGGCCGGTGGAAGCTCACAGGCCAGGGCACCAGCCGCACACTGAAGCCTGCGACTGTGGAAGTTCTAACTAGACTGGGCATCCTTCAGTGAAATTTGCGCCAATCAATTACAAAGTCTTGGAACCTAGCCTCAGCCGAATTGATTACTACTGCCTCAAGCTGTGACCTTAAAGGCCCCGTCGCTCCTATGGATCCATTGTCGTAGATGATTGGTGCGGCCACTCTGAATTCTCTATTCAGCATGTCGGTCATCTTGTTTGCCAACAAAGGTTGTATCTCCAGATCTAATGAATAAGCGTACCCAATAAGAGTTCCTGCCGCATTCTCAACGGTAAGAATATTGAAATACATTCTGAATAAGGTATTGCAGTCGTTTTCGCTTTGAAAAAATTTAGTTTCAAATAGCCTATCTTGTCTTATGATTTGTGCTATTACTCCGTCTTGTAATACCTTATCAGTTCTACCATCAATACTAACTTCGATGAGCGGTTCTTCGCATATGTCAGATGCTTTGAAGTCTCTTAAATTGGCAGGGATTGGGTCAGCCAATGAGTAGCTGGATAGGGTGATTATCCCTAGGACAGCAAGCTTCCTGTACATGCCTTAGCGTACTACTGGTGCCAGCACAGTGCCAGAGAAATTAGCAGGGGCGGTGTGGTACGTTCCGGGCACAAAAAAAGACCGGAGGCGCAAACACCCCGGCCCACCTGGACAGTGAGGCCATAAGTGTAGACGCCTCTGGGGAAGGCGTACAAGGTGCCACACACCATTCCTGCAACCGTAGCTGTCCGACTCACCGCCCCTACCCTCACACCCGATACCGTTCTAGACGGCCTCCAGCAGCCCTTACAGGCGACTGCACAGGCGATCTACCGAACCCTGCACAGCCTGGGCGTCCATGTGATTCAGGCCAGGGGCCACAGTCTCCAGGCATCACAGGTGGTCCTGCACCAGTCGGTCGAACTGCTAGCAGCCCACCTGGGCGTCAGCCGGGTGACCTTCTACAAACACCTAGCAACCCTGCACAGCCTGGGCCTAGTGGCCTCCAGGGGTCACACCAGCGCCTATGGGGGGCTAGCCAGGAAGGACGGCACCCTGTTCGCTGTGAGCCTGAAGCCTGGGCACAGGGCCAGACTCCGGTATGACGACCTCCGGCATCAGTGGCGCAACCTGGGCGACGACATAGCCAGTGGCACCCGGACGGCCTGGGCCTTCCTTCAGAAGCTCAGGGGGGTTAACAGTCACTCCAATAAGGAAAAACAGCGGGTGGAACTGCAAAACCTGAAAAGCTGGGCCGTTAGACCCGGAATCACAGAATCACCCGTTAAAGATGACTGTAAAGGCCAGACCCAGGACTACGTTTACAGCCTGGAAATACTGTCTGAGACGCATCCCAGGCGCAGGGCTGAGGCTGTGGACCGATACGCCCAGGCGCTAGCTGCTGGCTATGGCGACCACAGCAACCTGAATTTCTGGCGCTGGGTACTGTGGCGGGCGATTGACAGCGATCACAGGGGGGAAGGCGGGTTGTATCGCCTTCAGAACGCCCTAACCCGGCTGGCAGTGGACATACAGGAATGGAAAGGACTCAAGAAGCCAGGTGCCCTGCTAGTTCACAGGCTGAAAGAATGCGGCCTGTACGAACAATTCCAGCAACCTGTAATTAATAACTAATACCGGGGGTAGGCATTACCCCTCAGAAATAATTACAAGCCTACTGCCGACCCTCCTGTGAGCTTCTAGGGGCATGTTTACCTCTACTGTGTGACCTAGTTTCACAGGGCAGGAATCACAGCCGGAGCATGGGCTACTGCATACTGCCCTGAATAGTACTTGACAAATATGCAAGATTGTGGTAGACTCAAAGGGTCATATTAAAAACTAGACTTCATAATGCGACTAGCATAGGCACACCTACTCCAGACAGGCAGTAGTTAATGGGGGCTGCCGCCCCCAAACCCCCGCACCCTAGAAACTACAGTCCTACAGGGCAGACTAGGGCGTCTGCGCCTGCCTCCGGCGGCGCATCCGCTGTTACACATATAACTACATAGAAGTATGGAATAAGATCATTAATTCATCACAGGAGCATTCAACATGAACAATATAAGACTATTCGGGCATGACACAGAAGTCGTCAGGTCATTACTTAAGACTGCAAAGGTCAGAACAGAACGTAACGACAGTGTAGGGGCGTCTGAGACTGTGAGGAATGTCTATATGAGTCTCAGTAAGCATCTGCCCCACATACAACCCAGGAATATTACTCCTAAGTCTGGAACTGAAGCAGACGTAATCACAGCATTGAAGAAGGGTCACATCCTGGAAGCTATTCAATACCTGAAGTACATTCAGAATGAATTGTTCTATGGCCGTTACCAGTTCTATCATGTCTGATTGATTGTGATACGGTTTTAGTAACTACTACTTCTGGTTCTAGTTAACTACATGTAGTTCTATAATTCCTACATTCCAGATAACCCACTAAATAACAGCTAATCCGCTGTGAAAATAACCATTTCACCCCCCTGTGATCGTAGAACTTCTACGGCAGGGGGTATTGTTTTATCTACTAAGGTAGACTCAACAATCTAGTTACACTAGATCGTCTGTGTTAGGAGCCGTCTGAATTTAACTAGGTCTGTGGCGGAATCTGCCCCAGGGGGTCACCTGAACTGGATTCACAGGCGGAATCACAGCCGACCTGTGATCTAAGCCAGCAGCCGGAGCAGGGGCAGCAGCAGGGGGGCAGGGGTCATCACAGGACCACCAGGGGCAGGGGGGGTAGGTCCAGCCTGTAAATAGTTCACCTAAGTGAAGCAATTA
>NZ_JALJZW010000012.1 GCF_024171495.1 Deinococcus sp. HSC-46F16 | reverse complement strand
ACGCGGTGCCGCTTCCCGTGCGGGAGTAGCTCAGCTGGTAGAGCACTACCTTGCCAAGGTAGATGTCGCGAGTTCGAATCTCGTCTCCCGCTCCACCCCCGCCCCCACCCCACGGTGGGGGCTTTTTTGCGCCGTGGGTTAGGGAATCTGTACGGTGGCTGGGTCGAAGGTGGGCGGCGGATACTGCGGGTTCATGTTGCGCAGGGTCTGCCTCAGGACCTCAGCAATCAGCAGATTGCGAAACCACTTGTGGTCGGCCGGAATGACATACCAGGGGGCCTCCGGGGTGCTGGTGGCCAGCACGTCCTGGTAAGCCTGGGTGTAGTCCTCCCACGCCTCACGGGCTTTCAAGTCGGCGGGATTGAACTTCCAGTACTTGGTCGGGTCGTCCAGCCGCGCTTGCAGGCGCTCGCGCTGTTCCTCGGGGCTGATGTGCAAGTAGAACTTGACCACGCGGACACGGGCGTCGGTGAGCAGGGCCTCGAAGGCGCGGATGTGCTCCAAGCGCCGGGCCGTGGCGGCGGCGTCCAGCCTGCCCTGAGCGCGGGGCACCAGCACGTCTTCGTAATGGCTGCGGTTGAACACGCCGATCATGCCCAGGGGCGGTACGCGGGCATGGACCCGCCACAGGAAATCGTGGGCCTGCTCCTCCGAGGTAGGCACCTTGAAGTTGGCGATGTGGACGCCGCTTGGATTGAAAGCCCCGATGACCTTCTTCACCGTGCCGTCCTTGCCCCCGGCGTCACGGGCCTGCAACACGATTAAGAGGGCCTGCTGTCCCTCGGCATACAGGCGCTCTTGCAGATCGGCGAGGTCGTTCAGCAGGTGCTCCAGCCGGGCGCTGCCTTCCTCCTTGCTCAGGCCAGCCTTGTCGCGCGGATTCCAGTCGTCCAGGTGAGCCCGCTGCTGTGGCGGTACCCGGTAGCGCTCCATGTCCATGCCGGAGCGTACCACCCGCGGCCCGCGCTGCCCGGACGGTCCATCCTTTACGCTGTTTCCCATGAAGCTGCTGGTCGTCGGGGGAGCGGGATACATCGGGTCGCACACGGTGCGGCAGTTGCGGGCGGCAGGCCACGAGGTGGTGGTGCTGGACAACCTCACGGGCGGCCATGCGCAGGCGCTTCCCGCGGACGTGGCGTGCGTGCGGGGCGACCTGCTGGACGCGGAGGCGGTCCGAACGGTGCTGGAGGCGCACCGGCCCGACGCCATCATCCACTTCGCCGCGCTGATTGAGGTGGGCGAGAGCATGGGCGCCCCAGGCCGCTACTACTGCAACAACGTGGTGGGCAGCCTCAACCTCTTGGACGCCATTGTGCAGACGCGGGTGGTGCCGCTGGTCTTTTCCTCGACGGCGGCCGTCTACGGCACCACCGACAATGTGCCCATTCCCGAGGACGCGCCCCTGCATCCCGAGAGCGTCTACGGCGAAACCAAACTGATGACGGAGCGGATGATCCAGGCCTTCCACGCGGCGCACGCCCTGCCCTTCGTGGTGCTGCGATACTTCAACGTGTGCGGGGCCGCGCCGGGGGGTGAGATCGGGGAGGACCACACCAACAAGACTCACCTGATCGAACTCGCCTGCCTCACGGCCCTGGGCCAGCGCGAGAAGATGATGATCTTCGGGGACGACTACCCCACCCCCGACGGCACCTGCATCCGCGACTACGTCCACGTGCAGGACCTCGCCGACGCGCACGTGCTGGCGGTCGAGGCACTGGAGCGCGGGCAGATGTCCGCCGCGACCTACAACGTGGGCCTGGGGCACGGCTTCTCGGTGCGGGAGGTGCTTGGCGCGGTGGACGCGGTCATCGCGGAAGAGGGCCTGCCACCCCTGCCACGTGAGATCGCTCCCCGTCGCGCGGGCGACCCGCCCCGCCTCGTCGCGGACGCCCGGCGCATCGTGGAGGACCTGGGCTTCCAGCCGCAGTTCACTGACCTCAAGGAGATTGTGCGGACCGCCTGGGAGTGGCACCGGAGCCATCCGCACGGCTTTGAGGGGTGACGGGTCAGCCTGAGCTCTCCTTCGTCCTCCATGAGGTTCACCGCCGCCTCCTGACCGAGGAGTTGAGCCAGGCCACGACGGTGGGGGTGCTGGGTTTCCGGGTCGGTGGCTCGGTCGCACGGGGCACCGCCCGCCCCACCTCCGACCTCGACCTGTGGCTGTACTGGCCCCAGGCGCAGCCCTTCGAGGTCGAGGAACGCGGTGGCCTGCCCATCGAGCGGCATGGGCACACGCTGGAGCGGGCGTGGCGAGAGGTGGGGGAGGAGGCTGGCCTCGCGCTGCTGGGGTGGGCCGAGAGCCGCGTGCTCCACGACCCCAGCGGCGACCTCGCCCGGATTCAGGCTGAGGCCCGGCGGCGACTGGCAGCCTTCCGCACACCGGAAGCCGAGCGGCGCAGGCTGCGGCACTGGCTGACCTCTACCCTGGGCAAGCTGGAGGGGGCGGCGCAGGATCAGGCGACTTTTCTGACCCGAACGACCCTTTGGACGCTGGCCCAGGCGGTGTGTGCCGTGAACGACCACCCGCCTCCCGCCGTGACCCGGATGTGGGAGCTGTTGCCCGAGTTGTCCCTCAAGCCCAGAGGGGACTGGCTGGGTGACCTCCTGGGTGGACCGGACGAGGTGCCGACGTTCCGGGAAGTGGCCGGGTGGGTGCTGGCGCGGCTCTGACTCCGGCTCCATCCCTTACGCTGCTCCCGTGACCCCATCTGACCTGACCCCCCACATCGAACGTGGCTTGGCGGACCTGCGCGACCTCGTGGCCCTCGAGAGCGTCTCGGCGCAGGGGCGGATGCTGCCCGAGACGGCGGCCTTCGTGACCCGGCTGCTGGAGGCCGAGGGGTTCACCGTGCGCGAGTACCCCGGCGAGGTCGCGCCCATCCTCGTCGCGGAGGGGGGCGAGGGTCCCGCCACCCTGCTGATCTACAACCACTACGATGTGCAGCCCGAGGACCCGCTGGAGCTGTGGGACACGCCGCCCTTCACGCTGACCGAGCGGGACGGACGGCTCTACGGGCGCGGCGCCTCGGACGACAAGGGCGAGTTCGCCTCGCGGCTGGCGGCGGTGCGGGCGGTCCGGGAGCGGCACGGCGGGCGCCTGCCCGTGCGGGTGCGCTGGCTGATCGAGGGCGAGGAGGAGGTCGGCAGCCCCAGCCTGGAACGCTTCGTGGAGGAGCACGCGGACGAATTACGGGCCGACGGCTGCTGGTGGGAGTTTGGCTCCATTGACCCCGAGGGGCGGCCGGTGATGTACCTGGGTCTCAAGGGGATCATGTGCGTGGAGCTGCGCTGCCGGGTGGCCGACTCCGACCTGCACAGCAGCCTGGGGGCGGTGGTGGACAATCCGCTCTACCGCCTCGCCCGTGCGGTGGCCGCCTTGCGCGACGAGACGGGCCGCGTAACCATCCCCGGCTTCCATGACGATGTGCGGGAGCCGTCGCCCGCCGACCGGGAGGCGGTCGCCCGTATCCCCGGCGATGGGGGGAGTGTGCGCGACACCTACGGGGTCACCCGGCCCCTCGCCACGGGTCCGGCCTACCATGAGCGCCTCAACCTCCACCCCGTCCTCAATGTGAACGGCTGGGGCGGCGGGTATCAGGGGGAGGGGAGCAAGACGGTGCTTCCGGCGGAAGGCTTCGTCAAGCTGGATTTCCGGCTGGTGCCCGATCAGGACCCGGCGCGGGTGCTGGCGCTGCTGCGGGCGCACCTCGACGCGCAGGGGCTGAGCGACGTGGAGATCGTGGAACTGGAGGCCCACCAGAAGCCCGCCCGGGCCGACGCGGGGCACCCCTTCGTGCGGGCCTGTGTGGAAGCTGCGCGGGAGGCGCACGGCACCGATCCCGTCGTGAACCCCAGCAGCGGCGGCAGCGGGCCGATGCATCCCTTCGGGGCCTTCCTGGGGGTGCCCTGCGTGGCGTTGGGCATCGGCAACGTGGGCGGGCGGGTCCACGCGCCGAACGAGAACATCCTGCGCGAGCACTTTGAAAGGGGTGTGGCGTTCGGGGTGGCGCTGCTGGAACGGCTGGGCCGAGGCTAACAGGCAGTCAGAGAACCCCCTCTGCTCTACGGAGAGGGGGTTCTCGTACCGCCCTAGATGTCCTCGTGCCCCGTGTCCATCCGCACCACGCGCGGGCGGAACTCGGCCACCACGTCTACGAGGTCGCGCTGCCGGGCGATCACGTCCTCGATGCGCTTGTAGGCTTGCGGCGCCTCGTCCACCCCGCCGCCGATCAGGGTGATGCCGCGCTCCTTGAGGTACGCCTGCACGTCGCGCTTGTCCAGTGCACGCTCGGCGGCCTTGCGGCCCATCTGGCGCCCGGCCCCGTGGCTGGCGCTGTCGAGGGCCTCCGCGTTGCCGCGCCCCCGCACCACGAAGCCTGGGTCGGCCATGCTGCCGGGAATCAGGCCCAGGCGTCCGGCCTCGGCGGGGGTGGCGCCCTTGCGGTGGACGATGACCTCGGTCCCGTCGGGGAGGCCTTGTTTCCAGGCAAGGTTGTGGCTGTTGCTGACCTGCGCGAGCGGCGCCGTACCCAGGGCGCGGGCGAGGCGGGCGTGAATCAGGTCGTGGTTGGCCAGGGCGTAGCGCCCCGCGAGGTTCATCGCCTGCCAGTAGCCCTCGCCTTCCTCGGTGTCCAGCGGCAGCCACGCGAGCTTGCGGGCGGCGGGGTCGAGCTGGGGGTGCAGGGCCTGCGCCACCTTGGTGTAGTGGTTGGCGACCTGTGCCCCGAAGCCGCGCGAGCCGCTGTGGGAGAGGACCGCGAGGTAGTCCCCGGCCTCCAGCCCCAGGTCGGGGCGGGGCAGGTGCAGGGTGCCGAACTCCACGAAGTGGTTCCCGCTGCCCGAGGTGCCGATCTGCTCGGCGGCCTTGTCCCGCAGGTGCCGCAGCAGCGCCTGCTCGCGCCACGCGGGGTCATGCAGCACCTCGTGGTCGCCCCGGAAGGACTTCTCGAAGCTCACGCCTGCGCCGAAGCGGGTGTGCTTCATCAGCAGCTTGCGGGCCTCGTCGGTCCCGAGGGCGTCCGGGCGCAGCGGCAGCACGCTCAGCATCATGGAGCAGCCGATGTCCACGCCGACCCCGTAAGGGATGACGGCCCCCTCGGTCGCCAGCACCCCGCCGATGGGCAGGCCGTAGCCCACGTGCGCGTCGGGCATCAGCGCCCCAGCGCGGCTGACCGGAAGCTGCATCGCCACATCCATCTGGGTGCGGGCGCCGGGCTCGATCAGGTCCTCGCCCCAGACCCGGTAGGGCAGCGGCGTGGGCCGCAGGGTCGCCTGCCGCACCGCCCGCGCCCTGGCCTCCCGCGAGGTCAGCTCCGCCGCGAGGTCGGCATAGACGCCCCCGGTGACATACGCCTCTGGGTTGTCGCGCACCGAGGCCAGTTCCCCCAGGAGTTCCTGCGTGCTGAGGCCCGCCCGCTCGCGCACTTTGGCGGCGGCGAGCGCGAGGGCAATCGCCCGGCCCTCAAAACCCAGCTTCGTGATGTGCTTGCCGTTCATGTCTCCAGCCTCTCCGCGCCCGGTGTGGGGCGTCTAGCAGACGCGGGGGCGGTCCCTTTATGGAACCCCGTCCTCGCCCCGCGCAGGATGCCGCCAGGAGCCGGGCGCGGCATCGGCCGGATGGCGGGGGCAGAGGCAAGCACTTCGGCGAGGCCTACCCCGCTCCTCTTCATCGGCCTGGTGGGTCAGCTCCTGCGCCCAGTCCAGCCCACATTAGGATAGAGGTCGTGCATGCGGTCCAGCAGCCGCTCCACATCGCTCTCCGTCAGCCCGGTCAGCGTGGGCAGGCGCCGGGGGCGAAGGACTCCGGGTCACCCACCAGGACCAGCAGCGTGGCCGCTGCGTGCTTGCCGATCGCGTTGTCCTCGTCGGGGCAGAAGCAGGTGACCTCGCCCGTGCTCAGGTCGAGGCGGACCCGGTCCGCTGCGGGTCGGCTCCCCTGCACCCGTGTCCGATCACGCACCTTGCCGGGGGCAGAGCGCAGGAGTTCCCCCGGCGTGAACCTCACCGCCTCGCCCCCAGCGCCGCCCGCGCCTCTTCGACCTCATTCCAGGGCAGGGCCTCGCCCCCGCGCTCCAGGGTGTCCTCGGCGCCCTTGCCCGCCAGCAGCACGGTGTCGCCGGGCTTGGCCCGACCCACCGCGTGCCGGATGGCCTCGCGGCGGTCCCCGACCGAGACGAAGTTGGTCCGGCCCGCCTCCCGCGCTCCGCGCTCCATCTCGGCGAGGATGTCTGCGAGGGGCGTGTCGCGGTGGTCCTCCTCGGTGAAGACGGCGTGGTCGGCCCGCCGGGTCGCCACCTCGCCCAGCGGCGCCCGCTTGCCAGGATCGCGCAGGCCGCCCGCCGACCCGATCACCACCCACAGTTGCCCCGGCGTGGTCGCCCGCAGCGTGTCCAGCGCCTTGTCCAGGCTGGGTGGGGTGTGGGCGAAGTCCACAACAATGCGCGGGGCCTCCTCGCCGCCGGGCACGAGTTCCATCCGTCCCGGCACCCCGCCGAAGGAGGCGAGGCCTGAGACGAGTTGCTCCCGCGTGGCCCCCAATCGGGCCGCCGCCGCCATCCCCGCCAGCGCGTTCGCCACGTTGAAGCGGCCGATCATCGGCAGGTGGGCCGCGAACTCGCCCAGGGGCGACGTGACCCGGAAGTGCAGCCCGGTCGCCCGTTCCTCCACCCTGTGGGCCTGCCACTCGGCGGGCTGACCGTCCAGGGAGTAGGTCGTCTCGGCGGGGGCGACGCCGGTCAGCCGCGCGGTCCAGGGGTCGTCGGCGTTCAGCACGGCGAAGGGCGCCCGTTCCACCAGCTTGCGCTTCTCCGCGAAGTAGGCTTCCACCGTCCCGTGAAAGTCGAGGTGTTCCTGGGTAAGGTGCGTCCACACCGCCACGTCCCACTCCACCCCGCGCACCCGGTCCAGCGCGAGGGCGTGGCTGCTGGCCTCCAGCACGGCGGCCCGCCCGCCTGCCTCCAGCAGTTCGCGCAGGGTCGCCTGCACCTGCGGCGCCTCCGGCGTGGTGAAGTGCGCGGGGAAGTGGCGCAGCCTCCCGTCGGGCAGCTCGTAGCCCACGGTACTCAGCAGGCCGGTGGGCAGCCCCGCCGCCCGCAACAGGTGGCGGGTCAGCCAGCTCGTGGTCGTCTTGCCGTCGGTGCCCGTCACGCCCACGACCTTCAAGGCCCGGCTGGGGAAGCCTTCCAGGGCCGCCGCCGCGTCGGCCAGCGCCGCCCGTGCGTTTGGCACCGTCAGGTAGGGCAGGGGAGAGGTTTGCCCCTCCCTCAACCCCTCGCCCAGCACCGCGACCGCGCCGCGCCCCGCCACCTCGTTCAGAAAGCTGTGCCCGTCGAAGCGGGCGCCCCGGATCGCCACAAACAGGAAGCCCGGTTCCACCCACGCCGCGTTGTGGGTGACGCCCCGGACCTCGGCCTGGGGCAGATCGGCGGCGGGGCCAGTGGATTTCGGCGCATTCAGGGCGGCGGCCAGCTCGGGCAGGTGCATGGCATGGAGGCTAGCAGAGGCTCCCTGGATCGCGGCTCCGGTTCGGCCCGCGCCATCACCACAAGGCTGATCGCGGATGAGTCCGCCACAACTTCATGAAGTGAGTTTCAACTGGGAATCTTCATTTTCTTGACTCGCTTGCCAGGATCGGGGCAGGGGGGCCGATCACACTGCGGAGCAGAGGTGAACTGAATATGGCGATGCAAATGCAGGACCTCCAGGATCTCTACGTCCACAAGCTTCAGGACATCTACAGCGCCGAGCAGCAGGGTCTTCAGGCCATGCAACAGAGCCTGGGGAGGATTCAGACGCCCGAACTCCAGCAGGGAATGCAGAGGCACATCCAGCAGACCCAGGAGCAGATCGGGCGGCTGGAACAGATTCTCCAGACGCTCGGCGAGCAGCCCGGCGGCGAGGAGTGCATGGGCATGAAGGGGCTGGTGCAGGAAGCCCAGAAGCTGATGCAGGAGGACGCCAGCCCCGAGGTGCTGGAAGCGGGCCTGATCGCCGCCCAGCAGGCGATGGAGCACTATGAAATCGCCGGGTACGGCACCGCCCGCACCTACGCGCAGCTTCTGGGCGATCAGGACGCCGTGCGGCTGCTGGAGCAGACCCTGAACGAGGAGAAGATGACCGACGAGCAGCTCACCCAGATCGCCCAGCAGATCAACGTCGAGGCGATGAACGCCTGAATTCCGGCGTCGGTGGGGGCGGAGCCTGCGGGGTTCCGCCCCCTTGCCGTGTCAGCGCAAAAGCGGCAGCCCGAAGCCGTGCGCCTGCACCCGGCTGCACACCCACTGAAAGGCCGCCGGATGCTGCACGAAGTCCAGCTCATCCCCCGGCACCCGCACGACCGGGCAGGCGTCGAAGTCCTGAATCCATTCGTCGTAGAGGCGATTCAGGCCCCCCAGGTAGGCGTCGGGGATGTCCTTTTCGTAGGCGCGGCCCCGCTGGGCGATGCGCTTTTTCAGGGTGGGCAGCGAGGCATCGATGTGAATCAGGAGGTCGGGCACCCGCAGGGCCGGAAGCACGCCCTCGTAAAGTCCCCGGTAGGTCGCCCAGTCGCGCGCCTCCATCTGGCCCGACTCGTACAGGTTGCGGGCGAAGATGTTGGCGTCCTCGAAGACCGTGCGGTCCTGAATGACGTACCGCGCTCCCGTCACCAGATTGAGGTGCTGCTCCAGCCGCCGCGACAGGAAATACACCTGGCTATGAAAGGAATACCGCCGCATGTCGCGGTAGAAGTCCTCCAGGTAGGGGTTCTCGGCGTACGGCTCGTACACCGGGCGCAGGCCGTAGCGGTCGGCGAGCATCCGGGTCAGCGTGCTCTTGCCGCTGCCGATGTTGCCGGAGATGGCGAGGTACATCAGAGGCTCCGGGTCCAGAGGGTCGCCGGGGCCAGGTCAGCGGTCCGGAAGGTCACACCACCGCCCCCTGCCCCGTCCGCAGCGCCGCCTCGATCTCGGCGTGCAGGGCGCGTTCGTCGTCGGGGTTGCCCACGAAGTCGTAGCGGCTGGCGTCCACCGTCAGCAGGTGGCCGGGGTAGGTCCGGAAATATTCGTCGTAGCGGGCGGTCAGGTCCGCGAGGTAGGCGGCCTGCATGTCGCGCTCGAAGGGCCGTCCGCGCTTCTCGATGCGCGAGAGCAGCAGCCCCGGCTCGGCCCGCAGGTACACCACGAGGTCCGGGGTGGGCAGCCGGGGCGAGAGGTGGCTGTAGAGGTCCTCGTACAGCGCGAACTCCGCGTCTTTGAGGTTCATCGCCGCGAAAATGAAGTCCTTGTCGAAGAGGTAGTCGCTGACCACGTGGCCGCTCCACAGCCCCGGCTGCGCGAGGGCCGAGAGCTGCTTGAAGCGCGAGAGCAGAAAGAAGACCTGCACCTGAAAGGAGTACGCCTCTGGCGCCTCGTAAAAGCGGGCCAGGAAGGGGTTTTCCTCCACGACCTCCAGATTCAGCTCCGCGCCGTAGCGCCCCGCGAGCCGCCCCGCCAGGCTCGTTTTTCCCACCCCGATGGGGCCTTCGACGACGACGTACATAGCACCAGGGATCATAAAGCTTTCCGTAAGCCCCGGCCACCCGACCAGAAAAAAACGCTCCAGCACAGGCGGGAGCGCTTCTGGGAGAAGAACGCGGTTACTGCAAGGTTCTCTTTTGCAAAGTCACCTTCACGTTGACGCTCTTCTTGTTGCGCCAGACCCGCAGGTTGACCGTCTGGCCGGGGCGCTTGGCGGCCACCAGCCGGGTGACGTCGTAGCTGCCGCGCACCCGCACGCCGTCCACCGCCACGATGATGTCGCCCAGCGGCGCCAGAAGCTGGCCCCGGCTGTTGCGCAGGCTGCCGCGCAATCCGGCCCGGCCCCCGGCAGACCCGGCGGCGACCTCGTCGACCAGGGCTCCCTCCGAGCTGCTCAGGCCCGCGAGCTGCCGCAGCGCCGGGTCGAGCGTGTCGAGGTCCACCAGCGTCACTCCCAGCGTGCCGCGCTGGGGCACGCCGATCTTTTCGAGGTCGTCGAGGCTCTGCCGCACGAGGTCACTGGGAATCGCCATACCGATCAAGCCGGGCACGAACAGGTTGGGCGCGGCGTTCGCGTCCGCGACGCCCACCACCGCCCCACGCGAGTCGAGGACCGGCCCGCCACTGTTGCCCTGCTGAATGCTGGCGGTCGTCAGCAGGTACTGCCCGATCTCCTGCCCGAGCTGGTCGTCGCGCGGCACGTCCTGGGCGCTTGCCATCACGCTGAAGACCCCGGTGCCCACGAAGTTGGGGATTCGCAGCGGGGTGCCGATGGTGATCAGCTTCTGCCCCGGAATCAGGCTGGCGCTGCGCCCGAAAGCGAGCGTGCGCGGCGCGGAGACCCCACTCACCCGCAGGATGGCGATGTCGATGCCGGGGTCAATGCCCTCGACCCGTGCGGGCACCCGCCGCCCGTTGTAGAGGGTCACGCTGACCGACTCCTGGAACTGCACGACGTGGTAGTTGGTGACGATCAGGTTGGACTTGTAGAAAAAGCCGGTGCCTGTCTCCACCGGGTCGTCTCCGGCCTGCAGGAACTCCTTGCGCAGCCGGGCGTCGACCCGCACGACGGCCCGCAGCGACTTTTGCACCACCTCGACGGTGTTGATCTCGTCGGTGGTCGCCAGTGCCCGCTGCGCCTGCACGCCCTGCCCGTGCCCGGTGAAATAGACGGCGGCCCCCGCTCCGGCGAGAAGCAGGGCGGCTGCCAGGGCACGCAGCGCGGCGGTCACTCGCCGCCGCCGCCCGCGCTGCTGCCCCCAGCTTCGCTCTTCGGCGCGGGGCGGGAATCGGTCACGTAAAAGCCGCTGCCCCGGAAGGCGATGCCGGGCGTCACCAGCACGCGCTTGATCGCCGCGCCCGTGTCGGGGTGGGCCGTCAGCGCTTCGTCGCGCATGCTCTGCTTGATCTCGTACAGCTCGCCAGTTTCGATGTTCTTGTAGACGTACGTGGGCATGTGGTCCTCTCCGGGCGCTCACTGTAGCAAGGCCGTCTGAGAGGGACCGTGAACCGTTTCTCCAGAGTGGACGGGCGAGCGAGATGGGCTTTCAGCGCGGGCGGTGGTGGGCTGAAACAGGCCCTGTCACCCTTGGCCCATGACCCAAATCCAGCAGGAGGAGGTGCGCGTGACGGACGCCGCCGTTGCCCGCGCCCTGCGGCAGCAGCACGGCTTTCTGGGGCACTTCCTGGCCCCGCGCTCCCCCAGCGAGGTGGCCCCGGCGCTGGGGATGGCCCCCAACCTCGTCCACCACCATGCCCGCAAATTGGCCGACCTCGGCCTGCTGTTCGAGGCGCGGCGGGAAGGTGGGAGGGTGTACTACCAGCTCGCCGCGCGGGAATTCCGGGTGCCCTCGGACCTGCTACCCCCCGGCGACGAGGAAGGCAATGGCACGGCAGATCTGCGCGAGCTGTCGCAGGGGTTCCTGCGGGCCTACGAGCGGTCGTGGAGCCGAATGCACGCGGGCGAGGAGGACCTCTTCGGCTTCGGGGATGCGGGGCGCCCGGCCCGGCCCGTGCCCCTGCCCTCCGAGCCGTCCGCCGAGCCCTGTCCCACCCACCTCGACGCGCTGACGCTGCGGCTCTCGCCCGAGCGGTACGCGCAGCTTGCCCGCGCGATCACGGCCCTGCTCGACGAGGCCGCTGCCGAGGGCATCCGCGAGGGCGGGTATCCCTGCACCGTCGCCCTGCTGGCGTTTCAGGGGGTGCCCGGCGAGGGGGAGGCGGGGACCTTCAACGGGATTGCCCGACGCACGAATTCTTTTCTGGGAGTGGCACCATCCTGAGTCCAGGCCAAGAAAAGCCCCCGCTCCACCGGGGATGGGGGCATTCCTCTTGAGATGAGTTGGGTTTACGCCCCGACGAGCGCCCGCTCCAGCCCGAACACCGCGCGGTCGTCCACGGCCAGCGGCTCGTTTCCGGCCTTGATGGTCGCGGCGAGCGCCTTGGTCTCGGGGAACAGCTTGGTGAAGTAGAACCGCGCGGTCTGCACCTTGCCGAGATAGAAACCGTCGCGGTCCTGCCCGGCGTTGATCTTCTCGTGGGCGATCTTTGCCATCCGCGCCCACAGGTAGCCGTACACGACGTGCCCGAAGTAGCGCAGGTAGTCCACGGCGGCGGCGTTGACCTCGTCGGCGCCCTCCGGCCCCGCCATCGCCTTCTGGCCGATCACCATCGTCAGCGAGCCGAGCTGCCCGGCGGCCTTGCCGAGCTGGTCAAGGTAGGGGGCGAGGTCCTCGTCGTCCGCGTTGTCCTCCACGAACTCCTGCAAGGTCCCGGCGAGCTTCTGGAGCTTCTTGCCGCCGTCCATCAGCACCTTGCGGCCCAGCAGGTCGAGGGCCTGGATGCCGTTGGTGCCCTCGTAGATCTGGCCGATGCGGGCGTCGCGCACGAACTGCTCCAGCCCCCACTCGCGGATGTAGCCGTGCCCGCCCAGCACCTGCTGCGAGAGCACCGCCGTGGTGAAGCCGTTGTCGGTCATGAACGCCTTGGCGACCGGGGTCAGCAGCGCCACGAGGTCGGCGGCTTCCTTGCGCTGCGCCTCGTCGGGGTGGTGGTGCTCGAGGTCAATGCTCAGGGCCAGCCACATCGCCATGGCCCGGCCCGCTTCCGTGTACGCCTTGCCCGTCAGCAGCATGCGGCGCACGTCGGGGTGCACGATGATGGGGTCGGCGGGCTCGTCCGCGTTCACGCGCGGCTCGTGGCGCATCTGGATGCGGTCCTTGGCATACGCCAGCGCGTTCTGGTAGGCCACCTCGCCCAGCCCGAGGCCCTGGAGGCCGGTCCCCAGGCGGGCGGCGTTCATCATGATGAACATGTGGTTCATGCCCTTGTTGATCTCGCCGACCAGGTAGCCCTTGGCCCCGTCGAAGTTCAGCACGGCGGTCGCGTTGCCGTGGATGCCCATCTTGTGCTCGATGGACCCGCACACCACGCCGTTGCGCTCGCCGAGGCTGCCGTCGGCGTTCGGCACGAACTTGGGCACCAGAAAGAGGGAGATGCCCTTGGTCCCCTGCGGGCTGCCCTCCAGCCGCGCGAGGACAAGGTGCACGATGTTCTCGGCGAGGTCGTGCTCGCCCGCACTGATAAAGATCTTGGTGCCGGTGACCGCGTAGGTGCCGTCGCCGTTGTCGGTCGCCTTCGTGCGGATCATGCCCAAGTCGGTGCCCGCGTGCGGCTCGGTGAGGCACATCGTGCCCGTCCACTCGCCGGAGACGATCTTGGGGAGGTAGAGGTCCTTGAGCTCCTCGCTGCCCACCGCGTGCAGGGCCGAGTACGCGCCGTGCGACAGGCCGGGGTACATGCTCCAGGCCACGTTCGCGGAGGTCATCATCTCGACGAGCACGTTGCTCACGAGGTGCGGCATGCCCTGGCCGCCGTAGTTGGGATCGGCGTCAAGCGCGGTCCAGCCCGCCTCGCGGTACTTCTTGTAGGCGGCCTTGAAGCCGGTCGGCGTAGTCACCGAGCCGTCTTCAAAGCGGGTGCAGCCCTCCTCGTCGCCCACACGGTTCAGCGGCGCGAGTTCGGTTTCGACGAAGCGGGCAGCTTCCTCGAGCACCTGGTTGAGCAGGTCGCTGTCGGCGGTGTCGTTCGCCTGGTAGAAGGGCACGCCGCTCAGCACCTGGGGGGCTTGCAGCAGCTCGTGCATCAGGAACTTGATGTCGCGCAGGGGAGCTTTGTACTGGGGCATCTGGGATGTCCTCCTTTTCCCTTTCGGGGAGAAGCGGCCTCCCCGCTCGGGGACGGCACGCAGACTCTTTGATTGTACCGAGTCTAATACAACTTGCGGTGAGGAATTCGGCCCTGGCGGGGAAAGGGGCGACCTTCATTCTCGGCGGGGCCAGCGGCGGCAACAGTGGCGCAGCCCCGGAAGCCGGATGTGGGTTGCCAAAAGCTTGTGCGCTGTGTGTCCCCCAGCATTCCGGGTATCCTGACCGGACCATGAACTACCCGAGCCTGGTCTGGCACCTCAAGCGGACAGAGCTGTTCGCTGACCTGGAGCTGGCCGAGCTGGAACGGGTCGCCGCGACGACGCCCTGCCGCGACTACCATCCTGGCGAGGTGATCTACCGCATGGACGACCCAGCCGACGCGCTGTATTTCGTGCGCAGCGGGCTGGTCAAGATCAGCAAACTGTTTCCCAGCGGCAAGGAGGCCATCCTGGGGGTGGTCGGCCAGCACGACACCTTCGGGGAACTGCTGCTGGAGCCCGAGGAGCGCCGTCCCACCCAGGCCGAGGCCATCGAACCCACCAGCCTGATCGTGCTGCCCCGGCACGAGCTGCAACATCTGCTCGCGCAGCGCCCCGACCTCGCCATGAAGCTGATCCGGCTGATGGCCGCGCGGCTGTTCGAGGCGCGGGCGTGGACCGCCGCCGTGAGTGCCTACAGCGCTCCCGAGCGGGTCGCCAGCCTACTTTTCCGCCTTGCCCGCGAGTTCGGGCGGCCGCACCCGCAGGGGGTGGAGCTGGCCCTCAAGCTCAGCCAGGAAGACCTTGCCCGGATGGTGGGGGCCACCCGCGAGACGGTGAGCCACTCGCTGGGCAAGCTCAAGCAGGCCGGGGCGATCACCCGCGCCCGCACGCCCATCGTGGTGAAGATGGACGTGCTGGGGGCCATGCTCGCGGAACCCGAATAGGGCAGCCCGCCTGCTACTGCGCGTCCGGGGAGAGGCGCCCCCGCCCTTGCCGCGCGTGGTGCTCGGACCACAGGGCACGGGCGGCAAGGGTGCGGTGCGGTGACCACGCCGCCACAACCGCGCGGGAATCCGCGCCGGGAGCCAGGCGCTCCACCCCCTGCCGCAGAATCAGGTCGCCGAAGCTGAACACGTCCGGCCGCGCCAGCCCGAAGATCAGGAACATCTCGGCGGTCCAGCGCCCGATGCCGGGCATGGGGGTCAGCGCCGCGATGACCGCCTCGTCGGGCAGGGTGCCCAGGTGCGCGAAGTCCACCCGCCCGTCCAGTGCCGCGCCCGACAGGGCCTGCACAGTGCGGACCTTGGCCCAGGACAGCCCCAGCGCCCGCAGGCTGTCGGGCGCGGCGGTGCTTAGAGCCTCCGGCGTGACCCCGCCCAGCGCGGCCCCCACCCGCCCCGCGATGCGGCCCGCCGCCGCCACCGAGAGCTGTTGCCCGATCACGCTGCGAATCAGGGTGCCGAAGGGGTCCGGCGTGGGTGTGAGCGGCGCGAGCGGTCCCAGTGTGGCGATCACGCCGCCCAGCACCGGGTCGCGGGCCAGGAAGGCGCGGCCCTCGGGGTGGTCGGGGAGGAGGTGATCGGAAGGGGACGGCACGGGCAGCATGGGCCGGAGCAGAGCACATCCGCCGAGACTGAACCGTAAAGCCAATCCGTAAAGAAAGGGAGCGGCCCCCTCCCTCGTACCTGACGGCGGCGGGGGCTAGCGTGGGCGCATGAAGCGTACCCTTCCCCTGCTGCTGGCCGCCCTGCTGGCCTCCCCGGCCCTGGCCCAGGGCATCCGCATCGTGCGGCCGAGTACCCCGCCCCCGGCCACGACGGCCTCCACCCCCGACCTCAGCGACGTGCCCGCCGGATGGCGGGTGGTCGCGGGCCGCGTTTCTGCCCCCTCCACCGTGCGCCTGCCCGCCGGGAGCACCGTCACCGTCGCCATTCAGGACGTGACCGGGGGCCGCTCGCCCTCCACCCTGCTGGAGGTGAGCTTCCCGACCACCAAGCTCTCCACCCCCTATCAACTCCAGTACAACCCGGTGCGCATCAACCCCCGCCGCGAGTACGTGGTCACCGCCCGCGTGAACGACGCGCGGGGCCGCCTGCTGTACCGCTCGGTCACCCGGCAGGACTTGCCGGAGAGCCGCACCGCCGTGCTCAACCTGCGCGTCACGCCCCGCTAAGAACACAGAGGAGGAAGGCCGCCGGGTCAGCGTTCCCGGCGGCCTTCCTCCATGGCGCTACGCTCCGGCCTTCTGCTCGCGCCGCCGCTTCAGGAACCACACCACCGCCGCGACGACCACCACCGCCAGCACGATTTTCGACACCGGGCTGATGTACTGCTCGACCCGGTCGTAGTTCTCGCCCAACACGTAGCCCGCCATGGCGAGGGCAGTGGCCCACAGTCCCGAGCCGATGGCGCTGTAGATCAGGAACTTGGGCATGGGCATCTCGCTCATGCCCGCAGGCAGGCTCAGCAGGCTGCGAATGCCGGGCACCATCCGGCCGAACAGCACCGCCTTGGTGCCGTGCCGATCGAACCAGTCGTCGGCCTTGCGGATGTCCTTGCCGCTGAGGGTCAGCCACTTGCCGTGCTTGTCGGCCCAGGCGACCAGGCGTTCCTCCCCAAAGGCCCGCCCGATGTAGTACAGCGGCAGGGTGCCGATCACGCTGCCCAGCACGCCCATCAGGATCACGATGGGCAGGCTCATCTCGCCCCGCGCCGCCGCGAAGCCCGCCGAGGGCATGATCAGCTCGCTGGGAATCGGCGGAAAGAGGTTTTCCAGAATCATCAGCAGCAAGATCCCCAGGTATCCCATGCTGTCCATCAAGCCCTGCACCCAGTCCGCCATTGCCTCAGCGTAGCGGGTCGGGCGTAGGCCGAACGTCCACCGAAAGTTGAGCGTGCCCTGTTCTCCGGAGCCGCCCGCCTAGACTGCTTCCATGCCCCCCCTGCCCCGCGCCCTCCTCTTCGACTTCGACGGCACCATCCTCGACACCGAGACGCCCGAGTTCACCCACTGGCAGGCCCTGTACGGCGAGCACGGGCTGGAACTGAGCCTGGAGGCGTGGCAGCGCGGCATCGGCACCTGGGACGCTTTCGACCCCTGGGCGGGGCTGCCGGACCACGTCCAGGCCGACCGCGAGCGGGTTCACACGGGCCTCCGCGACCGCATCCACGCGGCCCTGGCCGAGCAGGACTTGCGCCCCGGCGTGCGAGAGGTGCTGGAGGAAGCCCGGCGGCGCGGTCTGCGACTGGCCCTGGCGACGAGCAGCGACCGCGCCTGGGTGACGCGCTGGCTCTCGGCCCACGGCCTGCTGGACTTCTTCGAGACGCTCGCCACCCGCGACGACGTGCGCCGGGTCAAGCCCGATCCCGAGTTGTACGTCCTCGCTGCCGAGCGCCTCGGCCTCCCTGCCGCCGACTGCCTCGTCGTGGAGGACAGCCTGAATGGGGGCCTCGCCGCCGCCGCTGCCGGATGCCGCCTCGTCGTGGTGCCCAACGACGTGACCCGCACCCAGCCCTTTCCCCCAGAGTGGCCCCGGCTGGAGGAGGGATATGCGGGCGGCTTGGAGAGGCTGCTCAACGCGGCGGGATGTTGAAGGAAGCAGCACTGACTCTGCTTTCGAAGATCAACAGAAGTTCATCGTAAGAGGCCGAGGTTCTATCTTCCCGGCTTCAGCGTGCGATCTCGCGCTGTCTCCTGAGCCGCCGGTAGTTCCAGATATAGAAGCCTGTCGTGACAGTCAGGACCAACCCGCATACGATCATGCTGAGAGGAGAGGATGCCCCCGTAGCATAGAATACCGCCAGTGCTGCAAGAAGTAGCAGCAGTTTGGAAATAATGGTTTCCCGATCATAGATCATGACTTCCCTCAAGTGCGGTCGCAGTGGTCTGTCCCTACACATCCGGGTAGATCTTCAACTCCGTCACGTGTGCCCGGTCGGGCCGTGTCAGCGCATGGGCCACACTCTTGGCGAGGCCGCGCGGGTCGATGGTTTCCTCCCACTCGAAGCCCGCCTCGCGGTTTTCCGGCGTGTCGATGGCCCCCATCGGGTACAGGACGCAGCCGCGTACGCCCCTGGCCTTGAGTTCGTCGTGCAAGCTCAGGACGTAGGCGGCGACGGCGGCCTTGCTCGCGGTGTACAGCGCCGCCTTGGGACCGCTGAGCCGCGCCGCCTGTCCCGCGCTCACGCCCATAATCAGGCCGTCTTTCTGCCGCAGCATGTGGGGCAGCACGCCCTGCGCCGCGTGGAAGAGGGTCAGCATGTTGGCGTCGAACAGCTCGCGCAGCTCGTCGGTGGTGGCCTTCTGCACGTCCTGGGCGGTGTACAGGCCGACCGTATGCACCAGGGCGTCCACCTTCACCTTCCGCAGCGCGTCCACGCTGGCCGGGTTGCGCAGGTCAAGGTCCAGCACTTCGGTGGCGGGAAAGCGGTCAGCGGCGCGTTCCAGCGACTCGCCGCGCCCGACGAGCACGAGTTGTGCTCCCGCGTCCTCCAGTTCCTGGGCGACGGCGGTGGCGAGTGCGCCGCCCGCCCCCGTGAGCATGATCGTCGAGGAGCTGAGGTTCGCCATGCCTACAGACTAGCGGGGCCAGGGCTTAAGCCGCCCTTAAGACGGCTCGCCCAGGGCGGCGGCCCGCACCCCCACCCACTCGCCCACCCCCAGCACGAACGGCTCGCGCTGAAGCTGTGTCGTGACCTGCGGTCCCTCTGGGGAAAGGAACACGTCCACCTCGGTGCGGATACCGAAACCGCGCTCGCGGGGGTAGGTGCCGGGTTCGACGGTGACGCACAGGCCGGGCGTGAGGGTCCGGGTGTCGCGCGTCTCGTAGTCGTCGAGGTTGGCCCCGGCCCCGTGCAGGCTCAGGCCGAGGTCGTGGCCGGTGCGGTGCAGGAAGTACGGTCCCCACTGGGCGCCCATCGCGTCCCGCGCCGCCCGGTCGAGTTCCCACCCTTGCAGGCGGCCCCAGCCTTCCCCCGCGTATCTCCCGTGCAGCAGGCCGAGCGCCGCATCCCGCGCCCCCCGCACTGCCTCCCACGCCGAGCGGTACTCGTCCGTGGGCTCGCCTGCATAGCCCACCCAGGTCACGTCCGCGAAGGGGCGGCCCTCCTCCTGCGCCCACAGGTCGATCAGCACGCATTCGCCGGGCCGCAGGGTGGCGTTCTTCTCGCCCTCCGGCTGGTAGTGGGGATCGGCGGCATTCGCCCCAAAGCTCACGTTGACGGGGTGGCCGCTCGTCATTCCGGCGTCCGCGATGGCCCGCTCGATGACGGCCTGCACGTCGAGTTCGGTCACCACTTCCCCGGCCCGCAGCCGCTCGTGAATCAGACGGAAGGCGTCGTCCTTGGCCCCCATCAGCACGTCGGCGGCGCGGCGGTGGGCGGCGAGGTCCCCCTCCGACCACACCAGGAAGGCTTGCAGCAGGTCGGCCGAACTCACCACGTCCGCCGCGCCCGCCGCCCGCACCCGCTCCAGCGTGCCCGCGTCCACCCGGCCCACGTAGGGGACGGCGCCCAGGGGGCTGTATTCCATCGCCACCCGTTTCCCGGCGACCACCTCGCGCAGCCGGGCGTCCAGTTCCGCGTGCGAGCCGAAGGGCCGCCGTTCCACGTCCCACCCCGCCGAGAGGCCCGCCCACGTGCCCCCCTCAATGTGGTTGTGCAGCAGCACGGCCTGCCCCTCGCGCGGCACCCACACGAAAAAGCGCCGGGTGAGGTGCGCCTCCGCCGGAAAGCCCAGCACCCGCCGGGCGTGGGGGTTGAGGCCCTGGAAGTCGTACAGCAGCCAGCCGTCGAGGTCCGTGTCCTGCAAGGCCGAGCGCATGCGGTCGAGGGGAGAGGAGGTCATGGGGAGAGGATAGCCCTCAGCTCCCGTTTCCCAGTTCTCCCCGCAGTGCCGCCAGTTCCTCCCGCAGCGCCACCATCTCGCGGCGCAGGGCCTCGTTGTTCACCTCGCCCTCCCCCGGCTCGCGCTCCTGATCGTCGCCCACGAACAAGCTCGCCAGGGTCGCGGTGATGTAGCCGAACACCGAGAAGCCGTACAGCGCCAGCGCAAACGTCAGCACCCGGCCCTCGCCCGTGCGCGGCCAGTACTCCGACCCCAGGCTGGTGAGCAGCATCCCCACCCAGTACAGCCACTCGCCGTAGCCCCCCGGAGCGCCGGGCTGCCCCGCCTCGAAGGACGCCATGCCCGCCGCCCCCGCCAGTGCCACCAGGCCAGTCGCCCCCAGCACGAAGCCCAGCCCCCGCCGCCGCAGCGTACGCCCCAAGGTCCGTAGCCCCCGGTTCAAGCTGGTCAGCAGCCGCAACAGGTTGGTGCCCCGCGTGAGCCGCAAGGCCCGCAGCGCCCGCAACCCCCGGAAGGCCCGCAGAATCCGCAGCGCGGGCAGCAGCAGGCTCAGCACAGTCAGCCAGTTCTGCCGCAGGTACAGCCCCTTGTCGGGCGCGAGCGCGAACGACAGCAGAAAGTCGAGGATAAACAGCCCCCAGATCACGTTGCTCAGCGTCTGGAGGACGGGCGGCAGCCCCCGCGTCAGGTCGAGGACCAGCAGCCCCAGCCACACGAAGCTCAGCACCGTCATCGGGCGGTCGAGCAGCCGGTCCAATGTGTGCAGCGTGCTCAGCCGCGCTTCCCGCAGGGCGGCCGTGGGCTCCGGGGGCGGGGAAGGGGCAGTCATGGCCTCCAGGGTAGACGGGCGCTTCTCCTCATCGGGTACGGTTGCCCCGGTCCGCCTTCCCTACACTCCGGACATGGCCTTTCCCGATATTCAGAGCTTCATGCGCCTGCTGGAGGAGCGTGGCGAACTCGTCCGCGTGTCTGTCCCGGTAGACCGCGAGCTGGAGATCACCGAAATCGCCGACCGACTCGTCAAATCAGGCGGTCCGGCAGTCCTCTTCGAGAACGTGAAGGGCAGCGACTTCCCGCTGGTGATCGGCCTGATGGGCACCCGCGAGCGCACGGCGCTGGCCCTGGGCGTCTCCGATCTGGACGACCTCGCCGCCAAAATCCGGCACCTCATCGACCTCAAGGGGTCGGGAGGCCTCGGCGGGCTGCTGGGCAATGTCGGCAAGTTGAGGGACGCGATGAATCTTCCGCCCCGCCGGGTGAAGTCCGGCCCCGCCCAAGAGGTGATCTGGCGCGGCGACGAGGTGGATTTGGACAGGCTCCCCATCCTGAAATGCTGGCCTCAGGACGGTGGCCCCTTCGTCACCCTGCCCCTCGTCATCACCAGGGACCCCGAAACCGGCGAACGCAACATGGGCATGTACCGGATGCAGGTCATGGGCAAGACCGTCACCGGGATGCACTGGCAGCGCCACAAGACGGGCACCAAGCATCTGGCAAAGGCGAAGCGGCTGGGCAAGCGGCTGGAGGTGGCCGTCGCTCTGGGCGGTGACCCCGCCCTGATCTACGCGGCGACCGCCCCCCTGCCGCCCGTCCCCGGCCTCGACGAGTTCGCCGTCGCGGGGTACCTGCGCGGCCAGCGCTACCCCGTCATGAAGGGCGTCACAGTTGATCTCGACGTGCCCGCCAACGCCGAATTCATCCTCGAAGGCTACGTGGACCCCTCGGAGGACTGGGCGATGGAGGGGCCGTTCGGCGACCACACCGGCTTCTACACGTTGCCCGACCTCTATCCCCGCTTCCACGTCACGGCGGTGACCATGCGCCGTCAGCCCGTCTACCCCGCGACCATCGTGGGCCGCCCGCCGATGGAGGATGCGTACCTCATTGAAGCGTCCGAGCGCCTCTTCCTGCCCGCCGCACAGCTCATCCTCCCCGAGATCGTGGACTACCACATGCCCCCGGCGGGCGTGGCCCACAACCTCGTCTTCGTCTCCATCAAGAAGAGCTACCCCGGCCAGGCCTACAAGGTCGCCAACGGCCTCTTCGGTTTGGGGCAGATGATGTTCGCCAAGGTGATCGTCGCCCTCGACGAGGACGTGCGGGTGAACGACTTTGCGGCCGTCTGGCGCGAGGTCGTGCAGAAAGCGGTGCCGGGTCGTGACACCCTCACCACGCGTGGCCCCACCGACGTGCTCGACCACTCCAGCCGGGGCTGGGGGTACGGCGGCAAGCTTGTCATCGACGCGACCACCAAGCTCCCGGAGGAAGTCGGCAGCGGCGTGAGCAGCCGCGAAGAGCAGGGGCACGACCTGGCAGGGGAGAGCCTGTTCACCCCCAGCCCGGTGACTGATCTCCCTACCTTCGACGGCGTCCTTGCCCAGCGTCAGACCCCCGACGGCTACTGGTACGTCGCCCTCGACAAGACCCGTCCCGGTCAGGCCCGCGAGCTGGCTGAGGTGTTCGCCGCCCATCCTGCGGCGCGGGGGGTGCGCCACCTCCTGATTGGCGACGTGCAGACCGACGTGGCGAACGAACAGGACGTGTGGTGGACCGTCCTCAACAACATCGACCCCGAGCGCGACGTATGGACCCTGCCCAGTGTAGGAGGAGGCTTCCTCGCCTGGGACGGCGCCCGCAAGCTCCCCGAGGAGGGCTTCGTGCGTGAGTGGCCCCCCAAGATCGAGATGACCCCCGAGGTCCGCAGCCGGGTCGAGGCCCGCTGGCATCTGTACGGGCTGCCGGGAAAGTGGCGCTGAGCGCGGGCATTCCGGGGTTCTTGAGGTTGGTGCGGGTGGGGTGTTGACAGATCGGGCGAGGGGGCATATATTTCCCTTCGCCCGATCAAAAGGGCGAGCGCAAGAAAGCCTCAGGCCCTCTGCGTGGGACGCATGACAAGCTGGTGCAAGTGACGATGACAGGGCCACCTGACAGGGTGGTGCACGCGGTTTCTCCCCCGAGAGACTCCAGATGTGTGAACGGTCTTCGGACCACAGAAGCTCCTGCGGGAGCAGCCATGCGAACAAGCATGGATCAACACTTATCCACTTGCACTCCGCGTGCGGAGTGCTGTTGGAACCATTTTATGGAGAGTTTGATC
>NZ_JALJZW010000011.1 GCF_024171495.1 Deinococcus sp. HSC-46F16 | reverse complement strand
GTCGTAACAAGGTAACTGTACCGGAAGGTGCGGTTGGATCACCTCCTTTCTACACGCTCCGCTCCTCTTCCCACCCCCCTGGCCTCACCGCCAGATCAATCCACGCTGACCTCGTCCCCCCGGCTCCACCGGGGGGACGCGCCTTTTGGGTGTCAGTGAGGGGTCTCGGTCCAGGCGTGGTCGAGAAGAGAACGAACGTCGCAGGCATAGGGGTCTTCCAGGCCACGCACCTCCTGCTCCAGCAGCCGAATCGCGCGGCGCAGGGCTTGCCGGTCGAGGTCGGGCAGGCCGCGCTCGACATTCCAGCGCCGCAACTCGCAGGTCAGGGTGGCGAGTTCGTAGGGATCACCGCCCGCCAGAATCTCGGTCACGCGGCGGTGCCGCGCCGCCCACTGCCGGGGCAGATTGAGGGTCTGACTGTCTTGCAGGTGCCCCAGCAGCGTGGGGAGTTCGGCGGTGGTCAGCGCCGCGCGGAGGCCCGCACTCCGGGGCGAGTCGACGGGCACATACGCCTGACTCGCCGTATTGGGAAACTCGATGCGGTAGTAGGCCAGCAGCTCGCCCGCGACCGGGCGCTGGCAGGTGTCCCGCACGACCCCCAGGCCGTAGGGCGGGAGGACGACACGGTCACCGGGCTGAAAGGACGCTGTCTTCAAGGCGAATCACCCCTGGTCGGAGAGGACGCGGCGCCCCCGGCCACCGCAGCAGACAAAACCCAGCGCAGGGCTGGGCGGGGGGTTCAGGTTGGGCACAGGTGGCTGCCGGGCCGAGGCCCGAAGACAGTCACGCAGCGAAGCATGGGTCACAGTTTAGCAGAGGACGGCGCCCCTTCCTGACGCAGCCCCAGGGTCCGCACCCCCGCCGTCAGGCCGTCGAAGGTCCACAGGCGCCCCCGCAGCGGCTCGCCGACTCCGCCCAGCACCTTGAGCACTTCGAGCGCCATGACGTGCCCAACGACGGCGGGCACCGGACCGAGAACCCCCGCTTCCGCGCAGGAGAGGGCGTCGGCCGGGTCGGGGAAGATGTCGCGCAGGCCCAGGGAAGGGCCAAAGACGCTGACCAGCCCCGAGGTGCCGCTCGCCGCACCCCAGACCCACTCGCGCCCCTGCGCCGTGCAGGTGTCCGCGATGAGATACCGCGTATCGAAGTTGTCGGTGGCGTCCACCACGAGGTCGGCCCCCGCGATCAGGGCGGCGGCATTGGCCTCGTCCAGGGCGGGAACGGTCTCCACCTGCACCCAGGAGTTGAGGGCCTGAAGTCGCTCGGCGGCAGCCTGCGCCTTGGGGCGTCCCAGGTCGTGACTGCAAAAGTGCGTCTGGCGGTGCAGGTTGCTGAGGTCCACCGTGTCCCCGTCCGAGACCACCAGACGCCCCACCCCCGACCCGGCAAGGTGGAGCAGCACCGGCCCCCCCAGCCCCCCCGCGCCCACGACGAGCACGCGGGCCGCCTTCAGGCGTTCCTGCGCTCCCGCCTCCAGCCATTCGGGCACCAGCAGGGGACGCGAGTAGCGGCGCAGTTCCTCGCGGGTGAGGGGGTCCGGGGTCATGGATAGAGTCTAGAGGGCCGGGCCTGGGGCGGCACCGCGAGTGCTCGCCGCACTAGACTGCCCGCTGACATGTCGTTCCTCGTCCTCGTGCTGTCTTATCTGCTCGGCTCTTTGGTGGCCGGGGTGCTGTATTCGCGGGCGCGGGGGGAGGACATCCGGGACCGCGACTTGCCGGGCGGCAGCGGCACCTTCCGGCAGTACGGGCCACGGGCGGCCCTGCTCGTGGGCGTCCTCGACGTGCTCAAGGGGGTTGCCGCGGGCGTGCTCGCGCGGGCGCTGCTGCCGGAGGCGACCTGGGTGGGCACCCTCGGGGTGGTGCTGGGGCACTGCTATCCGGTCTTCTTCCGGTTTCGGGGTGGGGGCGGCATCGCGCCGCTGCTGGGAGCGCTCGCGGTGGTCGCGCCCGTGACCCTGGGTGGCACCCTGCTCGCCGCACTGGTTCTCATCCCGCTGTACCGGGCCACCCTGCAACGCCGGGTGGGGCTGAATGCCGTGCCGGTGGCGACGGCGCTCACCCTGCCGCTGGGCCTGTGGCTGGCGACCCGGACGGGGGGCCTGGCCGACCTGCTCGCCGGGGGCAGCGTGATGGCGCTGCGGGCCGCGCACCTGCTGGCCGGGCGGGGAGGGCGCGGGTGAGGGGGACAGGGCGCGTCCTGCTGCTCGCCCTCGCCCTGCTGGGGAGTGGGGCGGGGGCCGAGCCGGTCGTGGAGGGCCGCACCCTGCGCGAAGAGGACGGGGCCACCCTGCGTTGGGCGCGGAGTTTTCCCGAGGCGCTGGGGGAACTCAGCGTTCCCGCGAGCCTTGGGGACACGGTGTACCTGGGGGTGGGTCCCGTCGTGTACGCCTTCGGGCCGCAGGGACAGACGCTGGCCCGCTACGACCTGCCCGCCCCGGTCAGCACCCTGGACTCGTCCGGGGGCAGCCTGAGGGTCAGCGTGCGCGGCGACGGGTACGAGGAACGCTTCACCCTGACGCCCGTGCAGGGCGGCGGCGGAGTGCAGGAGCGGGTGGTGTTTCCGCCGGACCCCGCGGTGACGGGCTGGCTGCGCCGGGCGGCGGCCCTCCCCCCCGAGGAGGCGCTGGCGCAGGCGGTCGCGGAAGACCCCCTCAACCCCTTTTTGGCGCTGCGCGAGGCGCGGGCGGCACGGGGCAACCGCCTCGCGGAACTGCGGGCGGTGCGGCGGGCGCTCTCGGTGGAACTGCCCTTTCCGGCGTGGGTGCAGCTCGCCGCCGACCTCGACGCATTGGGGTTTCCGGCCGCCGCCGACGTGGCCCTCGACCGGGCGCGGCGGGACGCGGCGGCGCGGGGCTATGACCCGGAAGTGCGGGTGGGCCGGGGGGCACTGGGGGCCTACGGCAATCCCAGCGGCTATGTGGGCACCCTGCTGGCGCAGGGGCGGCTGGCGCGGGCGGACGTGTGGCTGCGCTACCTGCGCGACCTGCACCCCCGCTTCGAGGGCGGCGACGCGCTGTACGCCCGCTACGCTGACCTGCTCGAGGCCCAGGGCCGGGGCGGCGAGGCCGAGGAATGGCGGCAGTTTCGCCGGGAGCTGCGGGCGGGGACCCTCTACAACCTGGGGCCGCAGGCTCCCGACCTCGTGCGGGCGGCCACCCGCACCCTGACCCTGGCGCTGCTGCTCGCGCTGGGGGCGGCCCTGCTCGCCCTGACCGCGCGGGCGTGGCGGGCGCAGGGTGTCCAGACCCGCCCGCTGGGAGGGCGCTGGCGCGGCTGGCGGCGACCCCTGCTGCGGCTGCGGCACACCTCCGTCCTGTACGCGACCTGGACCGAACGGCTGGGACTGACCGTGCTGGCGGCCGGGCTGGCGCTCGCGCTGGCCGCCTGGGGCTGGGCGAACGCGACGGCGGCGCAGCTTCAGGAGCCCGCCCTGAATGCGGGCACCTACGGGGGCGGGTGGGGCGCGGCCCGGCTGGGCGACCTGGGGTTGCGCCCCGGCCCCGACGCCGCGCTGCTCTCGGGCCTCGCCGCGCAGCTGGACGGGGACGACACGGCCGCCCGCGCACGCTACGCCCAGGCGGCGGGGGACCCCTGTGCCCGCAACAACCTCGCGGTGATCGCGCAGGCGCGGGGGGACGCCCCGCAGGCCCGCGAGGGGTACCGCGCCGCCTTGGCCGAGCGCCCCGACCTCGCCGCCGCCGCCTACAACCTGGGGCTGGACCCCGGCACCCCCGGCACCGACTTTCAGCGGGCGCTGCGGCCGGGGCAGCCCCGGCCATGTTTCCCCGACGACCGCAGCCTGGCCCGCGCGGTGAGCGGCGACCTCGGCGTGACGCTGGGCCGCCTCGCCCGTGAGCCGCTGGCCGCCGGGCAGACGCTGGGCAGCTCCCGGCTGGGCGGGACCTTCCTCGCCGCGCTGCTGCTGGTGGGTGCCCTCGCGCTGAGCCTGCTGGTGCCGCGCCCGGCGGTGGCTGCCCGGCAGGGGCGCCCCCCCCTTTACCGACTCGCCGCGCTGCTGCTGCCGGGGGCCGCGCTGCTGGACAGTCCCTGGGGCGCGGTGCTGCTGCTCGCCTGGGGCGGCGCGGTGGCAACGCTGCTGCCTCTCGCCGGGTTGACCCGCTTCGCCCCGCCGCTGGACCTGACCGACCCGGCGGTGCGGGCCGCGCTGCTGGCCGTGCTGGCGGCGACCTACGCCCTGAACACGCTCGCCTTCGTGGGGGCCGAGCTGCGCCACGCCCGTGCCCGCCGCCGCGCCGCGCAGGCGGGGTAGGGACCCCCGCCCGCAGACAGGAGTCAGCCTCGCCCGCCATACTGCCCGGATGTTTAGCCGAGAAGGTCTTGCCCGCCCCCTGATCCCAGGCCGCCGCCGAAGTTCGCGGACCCTCCTGACCACCCTGCTGCTGGGCTTCGCCCCACTGGCCTGGGCGCAGGGCGCGGCGCAGCTCACTGTGACCACCGACCAGACGGTCGCCTACGTCAATGGCGTGGCGGCCCCCTTTCCCGCCGCGCCCCGCTTGATCGGCGGGCGCACGCTGGTGCCCCTGCGCGAGACGGCGGCGCTGCTGGGCCAGCCCGTGGCCGAGGTGGGCGGGCAGCTTCAGGTGGGCCGCCTGAACGTGGACCCGGCGCGGTCGGCGGCGTTCCTGGCGGGGGCCGCGCAGCCCTCCGGCAGCGTGGTGGACGTGGGGGGCATCGTGTACGTGCCTGTGCGCCTGCTGGCCGACGCGCTGAACGCAAACCTCAGCGTGGGCGCCGACGGCCGGACCCTGACCCTGTCGGCGCTGGCGCAGGGGGTGAGTCCCCTGGCGCCGCAGGCCCGCTTCTCCACCGACAAGACGACCTACGCGCCCGGCGAGCGGGTGGTGTACACCGAGTACGCCTTCGACCCCGACGGCGCCGACCTCACCGCGCGGCGCTGGAGCGGGCGGCAGGAGGTGTTCTTCCAGCCCGGCACCTACACGGTCACCCTGCAAGTCACCAACAGCCGGGGCCTCCAGAGTGCGCCCTTCTCGCGGACCATCCGGGTGGAGGGGCAGCCTGTGGATACCCCACTGACCTACGCCCTGCGCTACGCCGAGCCGGGCGACCGCTTCCCGGACCCGCAGATTCGCGGCTACCCGCTGGCACCCACCCAGCCCACCTTCCGCGAGAACCACCCCCTGATCTTCAGCAACAGCCCCGAGGTGCCCACCCAGAGTGGTGTTCTGTACCAGGACAGCGTGTCCGGGCGGGTGCGGCTGCTGGGGTATCACCTCAACGGCCTGAAGACGGGAGCGCGGCTGCACATCCTGGCCCGCAACCTGGAGGCCAGCCCGGTGGAACTCCGCACCGAGCGCCAGGGCGAGACGGCGCCCACCCGCATCGAGACGTTGCTGGGGCAGGTCACGCTGCTGGACTACTTCGCCAACACGGGCGGCCCCACCCTGACCTTGCCGCCCGGCGAGACGGTGCCGGTGTACGCCAGCCCCACCCTGACCCCCGGCACCGGCGTGAACGTGATGCAGGACCTCGTGGCGTCGGGGCGGGTGGAGCTGACCTTCCTGATGCTGGAAGAGGGGCTGCCCGCCACCGCGCAGGTGGCCCAGCAGCTTCCCTACCTCCCGCACGACGGCAAGCACCAGCGCGGCACCTTCGAGAACGCGGTGCGCGGCCTGCGCGTGAACCTCACCAGCCTGCCCGCCCGGTTGGTCATCGGGGACGGACAGGTGGACCCCGCGATCACCGGGGTGGACAAGCTGACCGGGCAGCCCCAGCGCCTGATGGGAAACTACGGGGTGCGCTACCACCTGGAGGTCTACGGGGCGGGCGGTACGGCGGTGGCCTTTAGCCCGCGCGGCGGCCTCTACCGGGGCGCGATGCATGTACAGGACGGCCCCCTCGCCCAGACCATCAAGCTGCCGCGCACGGGCAACGCCATCGAACCCGACCAGCCCGTGCTGCTGTGGCGCACCCAGAGTGACCGCCTCGACCTCGACCTGGTGCCCGCGAGCGGGAGCAATCTGCCCGTCAGCCTGATCTTTTACAGGGCAAACGGGGTGGGAACGGGCGTGGGGTACGGGGGGCTGTTCAAGCCGTATCAGCCGTAGGGCAGGTGGGTCGAGAAGTCCAGCCGTCGAGGGGTCGAGGGAAGTCGGGGGTGCTCGACCCCTCGACCTTTCGACTCCTCAATGGACGCGTCAACGCCCCTACAGCGTCCGCGTTGCGGCCACCCACCAGCCCGGATGCCGTGCCCGCAGAACGGCTGCCGCCGCGTGCGCCGCGTCGTCGTTCGGGGCGAGGGCAAAGCAGGTCGCGCCGCTGCCGCTCATGAGAGGAGCGCGGAGGCCCGCCGCCGTCAGCGCCTCCAGCGCCTCGCGGATGGGGGCGTGCCGGGCGGCGACGGGGCCTTGCAGGGCGTTGAAGTAGGGCACCGGCCCAGTCCCCGCCAGCCCGGTCAGGATGCCCTCCACATCGAGTTCCGGGGTGAATTCCTCCTCCCCGTCTAGCCAGGCGTAGGCGTCGCGGGCGCTGACCTCCACGCCGGGGTTAACGAGGACCAGCGGAACCTTCGGCACCGGCAGCGGTGTGAGGACCTCGCCCACGCCCTCGGCGAGCGCGGCCTGGCCCAGCAGGAAGAAGGGCACGTCGGCCCCCAACGAGAGGGCCAGCTCCGGCAGCCGCACCCCCGCCGGGTAGAGCCGCGCGAGCGCCATCAGGGTGGTCGCCGCGTCGCTGCTGCCTCCCCCCAGCCCGGAGGCGAGGGGCAGCGTCTTGTGCAGGGTGATCGCAGCGCCGCCCGGCGCTCCGGCGGCGTCCAGATAGGCCCGCGCCGCCCGGTACACGAGGTTGCGCTCGTCGGCGGGCAGCCCGGCGGTCCCCTCCACCCGCAGGGTCAGCTCCGGCGCGGGCGCGATCTCCAGCTCGTCCCCCACCCCCAGCGGCACCATCACCGTGTGCAGGTCGTGGTAGCCCCCCTGCCGCAGCCCGCGCACGCTGAGGCCGAGGTTGACTTTGGCGGGGGCGAGGTAAGTCGTCGTGACCGGGGCGCTCATTGTCCCCCAGCATCCCATACGCGGGCCAACGCTTCGGCCAGGGCGAGGTCGCCCGGCGTCGTCACCTTGAACAGCTGCGCGTCGCCAGGCACCAGCCGCACGGGGAAACCCAGCCGCGCGACGAGCCCAGCGTCGTCGGTGGCCGCGACCCCCTGTGCCCGCGCGTCCGCGTGTGCCCGCAGCAGCAGCTCGCGCCGGAACGCCTGTGGGGTCTGGACCCCCCACAGCCCCTCGCGGGGGACACCCCCGGCCCATAGCCCACCCTCGCCACGCACCAGGGTGTCCGCGACGGGCAGGGCTGCCGTCGCCGCCCCCGTCTCGGCCACCGCCTCCAGCAGCGCCCCCACCACCGCCCCCGGCAGGAAGGGCCGCGCCGCGTCGTGAACGAGGACCACGTCCGCGTCGGTGGCGGCGAGGAGCCGGGCCACGCTTTCCTGCCGCGTCTCTCCGCCCTCGACGGCACGGGCAGGGAGGCCGGGGGGCAGGTCCATTCCGGCGGGCAGCGCGACCAGCACCTCGTCTACCAGGGGCGCGAGCGCGGCCACGCTGCGGACCAGCAGGCTCACGCCCGCGACGTCCACGAACGCCTTCGGCCCCCGCCCCAGCCGGGTGCCCGACCCGGCGGCGGGAATCAGGGCAGCGGTGCGGCCCGCGAGGAGGCAGGCGCCCGTCACGCCTCCGAGTCCTTCCAGCGCCGGAAGCCCGGCACGTCCAGCCCGAACTGGTCCAGCACCCGCGCCGTGACGAAGTGCAGCAGTTCCTCCACCGTCTCCGGCGCGTGGTAGAAGCCCGGCGAGGCGGTCATCAGGGTGGCCCCCGCGTCATGGGCGGCGAGCATGTTCGTCAGCATGGGCCGGGGGAGCGGGTCCTCGCGCAGCACCAGCACCAGCGGCCGCCGTTCCTTGAGGGTGACGTGCGCCGCCCGCGAGAGCAGGTTGTCCGCGAAGCCGCCCGCCACCTTCGCCAGCGTGCCCGCGCTGCACGGCACGACCAGCATGCCGCCCATGCGGTAGGACCCGCTCGCCACGCTCGCCGCGAGGTCGCGGTCGTCGTAGACGGTGTGCGCGAGCGCCGTGAGGTCGGCCAGCGTGGGGCCGCCCGCTTCCGCCGTCATCACCCGTTTGGCCCCGCTCGTCACGATCAGGTGCGTCTCCACGCCGAGCGCGTGCAGCGCCCGCAGGATGCTCCCGGCATACGGAATCCCGCTGCCCCCACTCACGCCGACGACCAGCCGCATGGGGGAGAGGGTAGCAGGGGAGGCGCCGGGAACAGCGGGCGGAAAGCCACGGACAGAGGGCGGCCCCCCCGCTTACCCCGCGCACCCCCCGGCCCATGCTCTAGCCTGACCCATGACCCCCCCCGTGACCGCCGCCACCCTCCTCCAGGGCTACTGGCAGGGCGCCCACTTCGCGGACCCACCCCCCTACCTCGACCGGGCGCGGGCGATGTCCCCCGTCCTGTACGACCCCCCCAGCGGCATGGCCCTCCTGACCGGCCATTCGGCGGCGGGCGCGGCCCTCAAAAGTCCCCACGTCCGGACGGGCAAGTACGCCGCCGACCCCAGTTTCGCCAGCAGCGAGGCCGCCCGACTGATGGCCCCGATGATGCTCTTTCACGACGGGGCCTCGCACACGCGGCTGCGGTCGCTCGCGCAGCGGGCCTTCACGCCCAGGGTGCTGGAGGAAAGCCGCGAATTCGTCAGCGGCCTGACCGACACTCTGCTGGACGAGGCCACGCGACAGGCCGCGCAGAACGGCGGGGAGGTGGACGCCGTGGCTGCCCTCGCGGTGCCGCTGCCCGTCGCCGTGATCGTGGAAATGCTGGGGCTGTCGGGCACCGACGCCGACCGCTTCAAGACCTGGGCGGGCAGCGTGGCCGACCTGATCGGCGGGCTGAACGTGCCCCCGGAGCGCTGGGCACAGGTGGAGGCCGACGCGGGGGCGATGCGCTCCTACTTCCGTACCCTCGCGGACGACCTGCGTGCCCATCCCCGCCCCGGCCTGCTCTCGGCCCTCGCGGCGGCCGAGGACGAGGGGGGACGCCTCAGCGGGGACGAACTGCTCGCCAACGCGGTATTGCTGCTCGTCGCGGGCCACGAAACGACCTCCAACCTGCTGTCGGGCAGCCTGCTGGCCCTGTACGAGTGGCCGGGGGAGCGGGCCTGGCTGGCGGAGGACCCTGAGGCACGGGTGGGCAGCGCGGTGGAGGAACTGCTGCGCTTCCTCTCGCCCGTGCAGGGCACCGCCCGCTTCACGACCGCGCCGCTGACGCTGGAGGGGGTCGCGCTGCCGCCGGGCCTGCCGATGCTCGTCAGCCTCGCGGGGGCAAACCGGGACCCCGCCGCATACCCGGAGCCCCACACCCTGCGCCTCTCGCGGGAGAACGCCCGGACGCACCTCGCCTTTGCGTCCGGGGCGCACTACTGCCTGGGGGCGGGGCTGGCACGGATGGAGGCGGCGGTGTTCCTGACGCGCTTTCTGGCCCGCTTTCCGGGGTACCGGGTGCCCCAGCAGCCGCTGAGCTACCTCCCCAACCTGACCCTGCGGGGCCTGCGGGCGCTGCGCGTTACGCTGTAGCCCGCCGTGACCCCCGAGCCGTTCGCGCACACGCTGGGGCGGATGGTCCGCCTGTCGCTGGGCGGCGCCGTCGCGCTGGGGTTCGCCCGCTTCGCCTACGCGCTGATCCTGCCCGCCATGCGGGCGGACCTGGGCTGGTCCTTCACGCTGGCGGGGGCGCTGAATGCCGCCAACGCCGCCGGGTACCTCGTGGGGGCGCTCGCCGCGACCCGTGTGGCCGGGCGCCTGGGGCTGCCACTCACCTTCGCGGGCGGGATGGTCCTGACCGCGCTCGCGCTGCTCCTGACGGCGCTGGTGGGGGCCCCCGCTGCCGTCCTTACCTTGCGCCTCGCGGCGGGGGTGGGCGGGGCGCTGGTGTTCGTGTCGGGCGGGTCGCTGGCCGCGCTCGCGGTGCGGGCGCATCCAGCCCGCAGCGCCCTGCTGCTGGGCGTCTTTTACGGAGGCGCGGGGCTGGGCATCCTGCTCTCGGCGCTGGGGCTGCCGCCGCTGCTGGCTGCCGGGGACTGGCGGGCGGCTTGGGCGGGACTGGGGGCCGCGTCCCTCCTCGCGCTGGGGGTCGCCTGGCCCGCGCTGCGGGGGGAGGGCGGAGTGGGAGGAGCCGCCCGGTCCTCGGCCCCCGCTCCCCTCGCCCCGCTGGGATGGGCCTTGGCCGCCTATGCCTGCTTCGGGGTGGGGTACATCGCGTACATGACCTTCGTGGTGGCGTTCCTGCGCTCGGTGGGGGAGGAGCACCTCGTCACGGTGTTCTGGGCGGTGCTGGGCCTCGCCGTGATCGTCAGCCCGGCAGTGTGGGGCCGCCCGGCAACTGTGCTGCCGGGCGCGAGGGCGATGGGCGTGCAACTGCTCACGCTGGCGGTGGGGGCCACGCTCCCGCTGCTCTCCACCCACCCCGCCGCCCTGCTGCTCTCGGGCCTGCTGTTCGGCGGCAGCTTTCTGGCGGTGGTGACCTTCACGACCGTGCTGACGCGCCGGGTGCTGCCGGAGGGAGCCTGGGGCGCGGGCATCGCGGCCTTCACGGTGGTCTTCGCGGCGGGGCAGACGCTGGGGCCGCTGCTGACCGGGGCGCTCTCGGACACGGCGGGGGGGTTGCGGCTGGGGTTGGGAGCCTCGGCAGCGGTGCTGGGGCTGGGGGCCGTATTGGCGTGGCGGCAGCCGGGCGCGGCCGGGTAGACTCGGGACCTATGGCCGACCCCAACCGCACCCGTGAAGCCCTGCGAGCCGCCATGACCGCCTGGGCGGTCGCGGAGGTGCGCGGCGACCAGGCCCGCGTGACCCTGGCGCCCCACCCCCAGAGCCTCGCCCGGCACCTCGAAGCGGTGGACCCCGCCTGGGCGCTCGCCTGGGCCTGCGACAGCGTGACGCCGCCCGTGGTTCGCGCCCGCCTGACCGTGGGCGGCGCCACCCGCGAGGGCCTCGCCACCGGCCACACCCTCCCCGACGCCCGGCTGCGGGCGCTCGCCGATGCGGCCCGCTTCTTCGGCCTGGAATTGCCCGAGGAAGCGCAGTGGGTCGAGTACGACCCGGAGGACGGCCCCAACACGACCGACCTCGACGCCGAGGTGGAGGAGGGGGCAGCCCCCGCCCCCCGCGCCGCCGTGCCCCCCGCCCCCCCCCGCGACCCCCAGATGGAAAAGGCTCGGCAGCATATCCAGGACCTGATCGAGCAGCTCAAGGCGGCGGGCAAGGCGAAGGAGGCGGCCCAGGCCCTGATGCGCGGCTACGGCGAGTCGCTGGAGGAAAGCCGCGCGATCTACAAGGACCTTCAGGCCATCTTGCGCGGTTAGCGGCATGCTCAAGGTCATCGCGGTGGGGGACGTGCACGCCGACTGGCCCGCGCTGTGGGCGGCGCTGCGGGCGGCGAGCTGTGTGGACGCGGCCGGGCGGCCCACGCCCCCGGTGCTGGCGGGGCTGTATCAGGTGGTCCTGATCGGCGACCTCGTCCACCCCAAGAACGAGCGGGCCTACGAGCGCCTGACCGGGCTGCACCGCTTCGACGTGCATAACCGTGACCACCTGCTGCTGGCCGCCCGCGAGCAGGTGCGCGAGCTGGAGCGCCTGCGTGAGTATCACGCGGCTGCCCCCCACGCAGTCCACCCCATCCTCGGCAACCACGACGCGGCGGTCCTGAACCTCGACCACGTGCTGGGCACCGGGAGCGGCCTCGTCCACATCGAATTCGACCCGAATCGGGGCGGCACCATCCTCCCCGAGGGGCTGCGGCGCTGGATGGAGGGTTTCCTGCGCGAGGTGCGCCTGGGCAGCGTGCAGTTCGCCCACGTCTCGCCCCTGCCCGCCCACGCGATCTACGACGACCTTTTCTACAGCGACCCTAGCTCCAAACGCTGGTTTCGCGACACGCCCGAGTACGTGCGGCAGGCGGGCCTGAGCCTCGGCATCTACGGGCACACCCAGATGCCTACGGGCATCCGGATTGACCGGGAGGCGGGGCTGTGCCTGATCGACGCCCTCCACGCCCGGCAATACCTGGAGCTGCTGCTCGATCCTGCCGCGCATGACCCGGTGCAGGGGGTCCGGGCCATGCCGTTTTGACCTAGGGGTGGCCCTCAGCTCAGGCCGAACTGTGGCCGTGTTGACAGGGAGGGGGGTGACCGCTATCCTTGACCCCGCTGCTTTTGCGGCAGCGCGGAGTGGTCCGGTAGTGTAGCGGTTAGCATAACTGCCTGTCACGCAGTAGGTCGCGGGTTCAAATCCCGTCCGGACCGCCACCCGGCTAGGTAGCTCAGCTGGTAGAGCAAACGACTGAAAATCGTTGGGTCGCCGGTTCAAGTCCGGCCCTGGCCACCAAGAAAACCCCGTCTATGACGGGGTTTTGCTTTTGTGTTTGTCGGGGTAGGCGGGTCTTCTACTCGGCCGTGCCCATTTCGTGCCCATCTCCAGTTTCGGGGCCCTGTTGGTGCTGCTTGTCGGCGATGGACAGGTCGAGGGTCAGGTCGGCGCGCTCCTCCGGGCTGACCGTGCGGTACACCCGCTGCGTAAACGCCGGATCGGTGTGTCCCACCTGATCACTGATCAGGCGGCCGTCCGTGCGCCTACGGAACTGGAGGGTCACATAGGTGTGGCGCAGGACGTGGGTGCCCCGGTACGGCACATTTGCCCTTTCGCACAGCGTGGTCATCGGCCTGTACACGGTGTCTGGCAGAATGAAGTTCCCCCGGGTATTGACGAAAACCGCGTCCGTTTCGACGTACTGCTCGGGATAGGCCTCGCGCGCCAGCCGCCGCTGCCCGCGCTGCTCCTTGAGGATCTCCAGTGCGTCGCCGGAGACGCGGATGACCCGGTCGGACTCGGCCGTCTTGACCGGTCCGTGCGCTCGGTGACCGTTACGGCTCTGCAACGTCTCCTCGATCCGGATGATGCCGGTGTCGAGGTCCACGTTCCCCCACCGCAACCCGAGCACCTCGCCGATCCGCATTCCCGTGGCCAACTGGAAGCAGAAGGCCCGCCCCAGCCAGTTGCGCCGTGCTGCGGCGTAGAACCGAGACGCTTCTTCCTCGGTCCAGGCCTTGGGGATCGTGCCCTTGGGCCTGCCCCGTTCCTGCATAGCGCGGGTGTGTCGCGGCTTAATCACCTCCGCCGGGTTCCTGGCCACCAAGCCGTGCTTCACCGCGTCTTCGAGCAACATCTTCGTCAGCGTGCTGAGCTGTTTACGCATGCTCGTGCTCAGCTCCTTCCCCTTGCGCTTAGGGTTGCGCTCGTCCTGCTGCCGCGCTTCGAGGTAGAGCCGCTCGATGTCGTACGGCGTCAGGGTATGCAACTTGCGAGCACCCAGAGCGGGCTTGATGTGCATCTGGTACATCGAACGCTGGCCCCGCACATACGACCAGGAGTACAGCGCCTCCCGGGCGTTCAGCCAGCGGGTCGCGTACTCGTCGAGGGTCGTGTCCGTGCTGGGCGTGTAGAGCTGGCGCTGGGCGTCGACGCGCGCCTGCTCGCGCTGGCGGCTCGCTTCAGTCACCGTGGCGGCCGTCCCCGTTACCCGCTGCCGCGTGCCGTTCGGAAGGTTCACCACGGTACGCCACTGGTAGTGCCCGCTGCCGAGTTGTCGAATGCCTATTGGGAGTTTCTTACGTTTTTTGGTCATTTGAGGCCTATTGAAATCGTCACTTCCTATCGGAAAGAAGTGGGAAGAGGGAACGAGGTCTTATAGTCGTGTGAGCCTTTAATCGCAATCAGTCTCGTTTAAATACAAGAGATCAGAACTTTAAGCGGCTCCGACCTCTTTCGCTACTGCCGGGACAGGAACTCTTTGAGTGCCCACACCGGCACGATCTGTTTGCGGCCCACCTGGATGGCGTACAGCGAGCCGCCCTTGATCAGTTTCCGCACCGCTCTCACCTTGAGGTTGAGGCGTTCAGCGACCTCCTCGACGCTGAACGCGAGCCGGTCCTTGTACAGATTCACGTCGGTTGTCATTGAAACCCCCGTTTTTTGCAGCTAGCTAGGCCAGGCACGGGAGTCTTTACACTGGGTTTGGCGTGAGTAGCTAATTCAAAACGTCAATGGAGTCATTTCGACTCCATTGACGTGGCCGCCTGAGTGTTAGTTGCTCTAGAGAATACGCCTTATGCCATGACGCTGAGGCGACACGCAATAACATGCAACTGCCACCTGCAAATTTTCTCTGAACAACCTATATGCGCTTACGCGCGGACAGCCGCGATCCGGCTGCCATGTTAGAGGTCCGCCTGGGGCGGGACTTTCATACCAAATTCAGCGTAGCGCACATGCTGGCGACCTGCAACATGAGTCGCTTGCTTTCTGCTGACGCATTCAGAGCAGGAGGCGTTGAAACCAACGGCGTAGCCCAGGGGTCAGCCACCCTGCCCCTTGATGCGCCGTGCCGCCTCAAGCGTCCTCTGCCCGTAGGTCTGTCCTCCGTGCTGGGCGTCCCACTTGGGCCTGTACCGCGCCGACTGCCTGAAGAGCACATCGAGGTCCGAGTCGGTCATCCCAGACCCCCCCAGTACAGGAGCATCAGCAGCAGCCGGAGGTCACCTTCCGAGGCGCTCGGCGCGGCATCCGGCTCGGCGTCCCAGAGGGCCCGGAAGGCTGGTCCACTCCCTGCGGCCCTGGCCCGCTGGAGCAGGTGTTCGTGGGAAACGCTCAGGCCTGGCAGAGCGGGCCGGGCTGCAAGGTAGGACTTCGTTCTTTCCCGGTGCCACTGCCCCAGCACTCCGGTCAGATCGGGCCAGGGGTCTGGAGCGTGCTGCACCACGTTCCCCGTGACCGTGAGAAAGCCGGAGCTGATCAGCTCCACCCCCGGTTGCCTGCGCCAGCCGCCAGGCACGAGCCCGCGCACCAGGGCATGGAGGCCCTGCCCGCTCGGGCTGCGCTCGACATAGGCTCCCGAGCCGAGCGGCTGGAGGACAGCGTGTGCGTGGGGTATCAGCTCACCGCTGGGCGAGAAGCAGTCGTCCAGGTCGAGCCCCGTCACCCCGAGCGCATCGTCAAGCGCGATGCCGATGCCGTCCGCCTGCCCGCTCCTCACGAGGGCCAGGGCGTCTTCCAAGTGAAGCCAGGAGGTAGGCCGGAGGGGATCGCACGGCCGCAGCTCGCCCCCCCTGTACATCTGGGGCACCTTGCCGAGCTTGCCGTTGGGTCTGGGAACCCGCCGCCAGGGCAGGAACCGCTGGGCTTCCCGCAGTCTGGCAGGCAATGGGGGAACGTTCACGCCTTCGCCTCCCTCCCCTCCCGTGTCCACGGTGCCGTGCGGCGGGCCTCGGCCATGAGTTCGGCCAGCCCCAGCCGTTGGATGACCTGTGCGGCGTTGACGTGCGCGTGTACCGGGCCGTGAACCGGGCAGACGAAGACGCCGCCATGCCCGGGTCGGTCTCCCCAGCGGTAGCAGCGGGCACAGCGCAGGCTGGTGTAGGCCGGGTCCACGCGGACGACGGGGACCCCGACCTCATAGCAGGTCTGCGGCAGCCAGCTCAGCAGGAAGTCGGCGATGCCCAGTTCGGTGGACGCCCACCGGAAGCGGCTCTGCATGTCCGGCAGGGTCAGCTGCTCGACGCACACCACCGACGCACGTGGGAGCTGATCGGCCATCAGCGTCTCCCACTGCCGCCTCGCCTCACCGTAGATCAGCAGGTGATGCAGCCGCCGGGCGAGGTGCCGGGAGCGATCATCCCGGAAGGCTGTCTCGAGGCGGCGGTCGCTGGGCCGCAGCAGCTTGGTCGCGTAGAGGGCCAGATGTTCGTGGCCCGCACAGGCCGCCAGCGGCCGGACGCCCACGTCGATGCCCACGGCGGTGTCGCGGGGTGCATCGTCGGACAGCTGGGTATGCACCTCGAACGCCAGCGTGACCGTCCACCCGCCGCCCTGGGTCCTGCTGAATACCGTGCGGTCGGGGAACCAGACGGCGTGCTGGAGCAGGGGAGACTGCACGTGGGCCAACCCGCGGGTGAGCCGTGGGCCAGCGCGGACGGCCTCGAACAGCTGGGCCCACCACGCGTGGCGGTCAGGGTCGTCGGCGCGCAGGGCCTGGGCGAGGGCCACCACGTCATGCTGGCGGAAGCGGGGGGAGGCGAACAGCAGCGCCCGGTAGGCGGCGGTGGGGAGCCGGAAGAGGTTGACCTGAAGGAGGGTGCCAGCTAGTTCGGCCCCGAAATCATCGATGATCTGCCAATCATCTGGCGTCCGCAGGGTGTACGCGGGGCCTCGGCAGCCCGAGGGTGATTCAGCGGCGGGGCGGAGGGCCCCCGTCCGGATCAGGCGCTGCATGTGGGCGGTGGGGTGACCGAGAATCGGCAGGTTGTACGTCGCGAGCATGGGAAGCCTCGCCGGGAAACCACGCCCGGCAGGGAGAGAACGAACACGTCACGGGGACGCCGGGAGTCAGGCGGCGCGGGCATGAGGTCAAGGGATTATTCACTTGATTGCGGGTTGTTCTTGCCGGTCGTGGGCGCAGCCCCGACCGGCAGGTCCCCTGAGGCCCATCGGGGTCAGCGGAAATGAAAAAGGCCTCCCAGGAGGGAAGCCCAAGGGGTTGCTGGCTGTTTGAGCGAGGTGGGGTCGCGCGGACCCTCAGGCCTGGGCTGGGAAGGTGGCCCGCGCCAGCCTCCGGACCAGGGTGACAAGCCCATCTGCGTCGGCGGCTTGGAAGACTCCATCGACACCCTGGGGATGGGCATTTGTAAACGGAGGTTCGTAGAGGGCGGAAACAGAAACGCTGCCCCTCCGGGTGAGCATCTCGACGAGGTTCTCGACGAAGCGGATTTGCTTGGCATTGAACACCTGGGTGTCGAGGTAGTGAGCGAACGCCTGCCGGGCGGCTTGCCGGTCAAGACCCACAAGACTGCGGATAAAGGTCGCGAGGTTGTCCTGCTGGCCGTAGACCTCCTCGAAGACCTCGCGCGACTCGATCTCGCTGGCCTCGAACAGCAGCACTTCCAAGGCCTCGAGGTCCGCCGCCGTCAGGGGCTCGGCATGCCGGACCTTGCGGACGACGGGGTGCTCCTGCTGCCCGCGCAAGAACGCCTCGACCTTCTTGCGATACTGCGCCTCGTTGACCTGCCCGGCGAGGTCGGGAAAGACCGTGAGGCTGCTGCCGACGATCTCGTCCTGGAAGTCGGTGTAGATCGCGGTGCGGTTCTCCCGGTCGAGGAGGGTGACCAGGCCCCGCACCCGCTCGCGCATGTCTTCCAGCGCGGAGGGCGTCAAGCTGGCCCAGGTCGCCTCGTCCTGAAGGCGGCCCAGCAGCCCGGCCTGGGCCGCTACATCGGGAATGCTGGTCTTTGGGGCGAGGCCCCCCGCAATCTGCTGGACCTGGCGTTGCAGGCGTGCGGCGTCCTTGCCGTCCGTCAACCGGGCGAGATGCAGCTTCGCGACGAGGCCGTCGAAGCGGCGTGCGCCCTCATCCCCGGTCTGCACGCCCGACGGCAGCCCGCTCACGTGGCGGCCCAGGTCGAGGAGGTCCACCTCCGTCAGCGCGTCCCACCGCGCCCGGTCGAGATAGGGCTCCACCAGGTCGCGCACCTGACGCACCATGAAGCTCTCCAGCGGGATGCCCCTGACCCGCTCGTGGAGGACGTCCGCCGTCCTCGTGTAGAGCTGCCGGGCCTCCTCGTCGGTCGCGCGCAAGGGGGCGAGCACCCGCAGCAGGTCGAGCTGCACCTTGAACGTCCGCTGGAGGACCGGCTCGGCGACCTTACTCTCCACCCCGTCCGGATTCAGGGAGAAGAACTGGAGGTTGCCGCAGTAGTCCAGCACGGTGAAGTGCGTCTTGTCCTGTCCGGGGCCGAAGAGGTCAGGGCGGAGGCGGGTGCCGCGCCCCACCATCTGCATGAACTTAGTTTTGGAGCGCACGACCTTGAACAGCACGAGGTTGACCACTTCAGGCACGTCGATCCCGGTGTCGAGCATGTCCACACTCACGGCGATGGTGGGTTGCCCTGACGGTTTGGAGAAGTCGTCGATCAGCGTGCCCGCGTAGCGGTCGTAGTTGTCGATCACCCGCGCGAAGTTGTGCAGATGCGGAAAGTTGGCCTCGAAGCGTTCGACGATGTACAGGGCGTGCTTGTGGTTCGCCGCGAAGACGATGGTCTTGCCCAGCACGTCCCCGCCCTGCACCTTGAGGCCCAGGGTCATCAGGTCTTTGAGCACCTCGTCCACCGTACTCTGGTTGAACAGCCACTGGTTGATCTCCGCCGCTGCGATCTCCTCGCGCCTGCCGCCCACCTCGTCCCACTCCAGCGCGTCAAACTCGTCCTTCTCTTCCTCGCTGAGGTCGGCGTAGCGGATGCCGCGTTGCAGAAACCGGGGCGTGCGGTCCTGCCCGCGCGGGGGCACCAGGTACCCGCCCTGCACCGCTTCCTCGAGGCCGTAGGAGAACAGGGGCACGCCGTCTTCCATGTTGAAGAGGCGGTAGGTGTTGCGGTCCACCTCGTCCTTGGGGGTGGCGGTCAGGCCCAGCAGGTAGGCATCGAAGTAGGAAAAGATCGCACCGAACTTGCGGTACACGCTGCGGTGCGCCTCGTCCACGATCACGAGGTCGAAGTGCCCTGGCCCGAACACCTTCTCGCCGCTGCTGAGCTGTCCGGACTCGATCATGCCGAGCATGGTCTGGTACGTGCTGACGACGACGCGGGCCGTCTCCGCCCCCTCCTTGTCCCCCAGCAGGTTGTGGACGCCGCCGGGAATGAACTTGCCGAACACCCCGACCGTCTGCTTGACGAGGGCCTGCCGGTCGGCCAGGAACAGCACCCGCTTGACCCACCCCGCCCGCATGAGCAGTTCGATGATGGCCGCCGCCGTGCGGGTCTTGCCCGTGCCCGTCGCCATCACGATCAAGCCCCGGCGCTGCCGCCCGGTGAGGCGCTCGGTGAAGGCCCGCACCGCGAGATGCTGATAGGGCCGCTCCACGATCTCGTTCTGGATGGCGTGGTCGGCCAGGGGCAGGCGCGTCTGCCGCCGCCCTATGGCCAGCTCCAGCTCGTCCGCCGTGTAGAACCCGGCGACTTCTCGCGGGGGGTAACCGCCCTGTGGGGCGAAGGCCGCATCGTCCCACAGGAACGTCCGGGTGCCGTTGGTGTAGAAGATGACGGGCCGCCGCCCGAACTGCGCTTCTAAGCGGTCGGCGTACAGCTTGGCCTGCTGGCGGCCGTCCTCGGCGTTCACGCTGGTCTTCTTGGCCTCCACGACCGCGAGGGGTCGCCCGTCCACGCCCCACAGCACGTAATCCACGTAGCCGTTGCCGCTGGCCGTGGGCATCCCCGTCACGGGATACTCGCGGACGTTGTCCTCGTCCGGCTCCCACCCGGCCTCGCGCAGGAGCACGTCGATCAACCGCTCGCGGGTGGCCTTCTCGCTGGTCGCCAGGGAAACGGGGCGGCCCGCGTTGCGGCCCTTGCGGGCGCGGACCTGCACCCGCAGCGTACCCAGTTCGGCCTCGTACCCTTCCACCTGACGGCGCAACTCCTCCCGCTCGGTCTGCTCGCGGGCGAGGCGGCCTTCCAGGTCTTCCAGTTGCTTGCGCGACAGCCGGGACGCATCCGCTGCGGGCAGGGGCACCAGCGCCTCGTTGAAGTCGTCGGGCAGCGTGGCCGTCTCGTCGGCCCCGTAGTTCCAGGCGAACCAGCGGGCGACATACCACAGGTCGCGCACGGTGCCCATCGCCTGCCCCGAAGTGACCTCCCGCGCCCCGTGGACCGCCTGATTGCCCTCGCGCCGCACGAGATCCGCGTGGGGCTGCACCTGCGAGGGCACCAGCCGGGTAAACGCGTCCGAGCGCAGCAGGGCGTTCAGGCTGTTGTCGTAGGGCTTCGGGCTGAATTCCGGGTCGTTGGTGAACAGCCACCCGACCAGCCCCTCCAGCGCCCGCCGCGCATGGAAGCTCGCCGTGCGCGGGTCGCTGCGGACATAGCCCTCGGCCAGCGCCGCCGCCTGAAACAGTTCGGGCCACTCCTGCAAGAACGCGAAATTCGACAAGGAAGCACCTCGGGGGAGATGGGGAAGGGGAGGCTAGCTCAGGGTGAGTTCTCGCAGGTTAAGCTTGCCGGAGAAGGCGCGGGTTTGGAGCGAGGAGAGCAAAACACCCTCGGTTTGTCTTGCGTGTAGTGCCGCATCGGTCAAGGAATCAATCTCAGCAAAGACCGTCTGAAGTTTACGTTGCTCAGATACTTCAGGAAGGTCGAACTCCAAAGCAGAGATGATGCCCATGTTGAGACCGTCCATAATCGCCCCTCGTGCAGATGCCCCCATTTGCTTTAGGACAGAAGGGTTGTATATCAGCGTAGCGTGAAGGTATTCGGGTAGGCACTGTTCATTTAAAGACATTGCACAAAGGTGCTTTGTATTGATAGCGGTCGGGATGTTACTTGGAACAATGGCGACCCTGCCGCAGGTTCCCATGATTGTTACTAGAACATCTCCTGGATGAACGGTGTAACGTCTAAGTCCTTCGTACTTCTCTGGTGTGATATATCGCTCGCCGGTATAGCGGAAACGATTCTTGACAGCATTATCGATGCCTAGCACCATAATTCCGCTGGGGTCATCAACAAACTCTGAGTGGAGCAGTTGACTACCGAATGGCCCAGTCCGCATTCCGCCTCTGTGAGGGTCTATAAGGTCACTGACCCTCACTCGCACACTCGAAGCTTGGCTCTCTGCTAAATGATGGATGTAGGCAGATTCTCGAAGTGCTTCCAACCCCTCGATACTCCGCTCCCGCTTTTGCCGAAGCGCGTCCACTTCATCCAGCACCGCCGCAATCCGCTGCTGGACGGGGAGGGGGGGGAGGGGAATTTCAATGTCCTCAACGATAGTTTTGGACACTTCTTTGAAAGTAGCCCCACGCCCAAGACTGTTTAGATAGGATGTTTGTGATTTTAACCAGTGGTAAAGATAGCTAGCGTCCAGGGCTCCTTGCTTCGGGATTAAGCTCTTGAAGCCTTGGTTCGTTGCCATTGGAATGGCGTTGATGGCAACGTGTCCTATCGGAGCACGTGAACTTAGTAGTACGGAGTTGGGCGGTAGCAATATTGTTGAACAACTCTTATATCCCTTCTCTGTAATATAAGATTCTGTCTCAGAAATATATTTTCTTCCTAGTCCGCTCAAGTCTTTAGGCGTTGCCCAGGCAATATCTCCATCCCAATACTCATCTACGCCTGTTTTCGGAGTGGCACCAGAAACAACAGTGGCAATATCCCCAAGCCTCACCCTCTCCCACGTCATGCCAGCATCTCCCATCTACTCCTTGGTCGTCTCACGGTTCAATTGCTCCAGCCAGGCCTGAGCCTCGGCGCTCAGCACGGGCAGATGGTCATGGATCACCGTCCACACCACGGCGTTGCTGACGCGGGCGTAATTGTGAATCAGGATGTTGCGAAAACCGACGATCTGCCGGGCCGCGCCCAGCGGGGCCTGCGGCTCGACCTTCAGCACCTGCGCGACCGCCTCGCCCACGATGCCCAGTTGCCGCTCGACGGCGGAGGACCGCAGCACGTCGTCCTGGTACTGCTCGTAACTCAGGCCGTCCACGAACTGCCCGATCAGCCTGCTCGCCTTGACGATGTCGTGCAGCCAGGTGCGGAGGTCAACGGGCATAGAGGTTCACACGCTCGCGCCGGACCCGCGCCTCGAAATACGGGTTGTCCAGCGCCTCAGCCTCGATCAGGTCCACCGGAGCGGCGAGCGTGTCCTGAAGGGCGGCCAGCAGCGACAGGTAGGCCCGCCCGTGCTCCAGCGGCGGCAGCGGCTCGAACTCGACCAGAAAGTCGTAGTCGTGGGCGTCCGCCGCGCCACGCGCCACGCTGCCGAACAGGTCGAGCCGCCGGACCCGGTGCGCCCGCGCCAGGTCGCGCAGGTGCTCCAGCCGTGGCCCGCTGGGGAACGTGGGGGAGGCCGCCATAGCCATACTTTAGGCCAGCATCTCCCGCAGCCGCTTCAGCCCGGCCTGAATCTCGGCTTCCAGCGCATCGAGGTCGTCCAGAATCTTCTCAGGCGCGTCGTACTCCACCGCCTCGTGCTGCGTCTCCTTGTACCGGTTGATGCTCAGGTCGTACCCGTTGGCCTTGATCTCCGCCTTGGGCACGAAGAAGCTCTGGTCGGTGCGCTGCCGCGTCCGTTCCTCATCCCGGTGGTGCCAGCGGTGAACGATGTCGGGGATGTCGTTCTCGGCGGTGGGGTTGCGCTTGTCGTCCAGCGTGTAGCCGTCGGCCTTCATGTCGTAGAACCACACGTCACCCGTGCCGCCGCGTCCCGTCTTGGTAAAGATCATGATCGCGGTGGACACGCCCGCGTAGGGCCGGAACACGCCGCTCGGCAGGCTGATGATGCCGTCGAGCTTGTGCCCTTCCACGAGGGTTTCCCGAATCTGCCGGTGCGCCTTGCTGCTGCCGAACAGCACGCCGTCGGGCACGATCACGGCGGCCCGCCCACCCGGCTTGAGCAGTCGCAAGAACAGGGCCAGGAACAGCAGTTCGGTCTTCTTCGTCTTGACGATGCTGGTGAGGTCCTTGGCGACGCTGTTCTCGTCCAGGCTGCCCTTGAAGGGCGGGTTGGCGAGAATCAAGGTGTAGAGGTCGCTGTCCTCGCTGTGGTCGCTGCTCAAGGAATCCTTGTTGCGGATGTCCGGGTTGGGAATGCCGTGCAGCAGCATGTTCATGGCCGCCACGCGCAGCATGGTGTGGTCGAAGTCGAAGCCGTGGAAGGCGGCGTTCTCGAAGTGCTGTTTCAGCGCGGGGTCGCTGTAGATCTCGGTCTCGTAATGCTCGCGCAGGTATTCCTCGCTGCCCACCAGAAAGCCCGCTGTGCCGCAGGCCGGGTCGCAGATGGTGTCCTGCGGCTTGGGGCGCATCAGGTCCACCATCATCCGGATAATGTGCCGGGGCGTGCGGAATTGACCGTTCTGCCCGGCGGTGGCGAGTTTGCTCAGCAGGTACTCGTACAGGTCACCTTTGGTGTCCCGGTCCTGCATGGGAATCTTGTCGAGGCCGTCCACCACCCGGGCCAGCACCCCCGCCTTCTCGGGCGGCAGGGTAAAGCGGGCGTCCCGCATGTGCTTGGCAAACGCGCTGTGCTCGCCGCCGAGCTGCCGCATCCAGGGAAAGATCGTCTCGGTGAGCACCCGGTACATGGCCGGTGCCCCGAGGTGCTTGAAGTTCTTCCAGCGGTACTCGTGCATCTGATCGGTGAAGACGGGATTTTCGATCGGCTCCCCGAGGCGGGTGGCGCGGGCCTCGCGGGCGGTGTGCGTCTCGTCCAGGCCCTTAAGGAACAGCAGGTAGGTAAGTTGCTCGACCACTTCCAGAGGGTTGCTGATGCCGCCCGCCCAGAACGCGTTCCAGACGGCATCGACCTTGTTCTTAACTTCGCCGGTGATCATTGCCCTCCAGGGTAGTGCGAACAGGGGGGAGGCGGGCCCCAAGTTGCGACGTTGCCGTTTGCTAGGGCAGGCGACGAGCCACTGACACTGAACGCGCAGGCAGGTGGCCCTCATGGTTTGAGAACCTCAGGCCCGAGCCAAGCCTGAGCTACTTGCTCCCGCTACCCCATCAACCTCAGAGATGGGTACAGCCCCCCTACCTGGGGGTGCAGAACCCACCACAAATGCGGCACAGATGAGGGCGCCGGGGGGAGAAACTGGGGGCACGGCAGGACGTCCCAGCTTTGCCCTCTACGCATCCCCTCAGGAGAGTCACCATGAGCAGCCCCACAGATCACCGCATCGCCACAGCGCAGCAGCTCCTCGGCACCCTGAACTCCTTGAGTGGCATGGGCGTCCAACTGGCCAGCCGTCTGGCCACGGAGGAAGACCGTCGGCACTTTCTCGAGGAAGCCCAGCGAGGAGCGATCCAAAAGGTGCTGGAGGCGGCCCAGTCCGCCGTGGCGGTCAACCCAGATGCTCCGGCGGAGGTCGACTCCCCAGACCTTCAGGTGCAAGACGTGCGGCCGCGGGCAGATGGACCTCCCTCCGGCAACGTCGATCTGGTGAGTCTTGGCGTGGGGATGTTCACGGGCGGTGCTGGAGGCGCAGTCACCGCTCAGGCAGCGCTGGCCGCCGCTCAACACATCAGTGAAGCCTTCGTGGACTACGCCAAGACGGCCCAGGTGGAAGCCACCAAGCGTGCCCACATTGATGCCTGGCGTCAGGCCACCGTCGAGCAGATCACCTCGACGCGGCGAGTGATGGAGATCTACCTGGAACGGACCTTTGACGAGCGCCGGGAGAACTTTGATCGGATGTTTGATGCCCTCGACGCCGCGCAGGAACGTGGGGACCTCAAGGGCATGCAACTGATGCTGTCGGGAATTCTCGATCTGGCCAAATCCAGTCCCTTCAAGGATTTGGCCGAGTTCCAGCAGCAGCTTAACAACCCGGATTTCGTGCTCGAGCTCTGACGTCACCCCATTCCAGGAGCCAACCATGTTTGCAGACCTGCTCGATTCAGCGCAGAAACACACCCTCGTCCAAGTCCTTTGTGAAGTCGCGGCCGCAGACGGCCAGATCCTCGAGGTGGAGCGCGAACTGATCCACCGCTACGCATTGTCCCTCGGGCTATCGGCAGAGGCCTTGGAGGGCACGCTGGTGCAGCCGCAGCGCCCGGACACCTTGGAGGACTACCCTGACGCCGCCAAGAGAATCATCTACCTCGAAGCAGCCACTCTGGCGATGCTCGATGCGGAACTGGCGGACAAAGAGGTTCAGACGCTGGAGCGGCTCGCAGACCGCCTGGGCCTGAGCCGGACGATGGCCCAGCGCCTCGAGCAGCATGTGCAGCAGGGCTTCGACTGGAACGCGGCAGGCTTGCGCTTGGTCGAGGAAGGCTGCTGATGCCGTTGCCCTTGATTTGGGCGGTGGGAGCGCTCGCCGCAGGAGCAGTCAAGAAGGGGATTGATGGGGGGTTGGCCCTCAAGGAAGCCAAGGAAACGCAGGAACTCGCCACTGCCCGGGCCAAGGCGGCAGAGCGGAAATTTGAGTTGCGGCTCTTGGCGGTGAAGCAGCACGCTCAGGAACTGGAAGAGCAGAAGATCGCCGTGCTGGGGGGCGTGATTGCCGACTTCGTACGGTTGTGGGAGCGTCAGAAGCAGCGCGCCAACGTCACGGACAAAGACTTTACCCTCAGGCTGAACATGACGCCCGAGAGCTTGGAGGAGTTCCGTGGAATTGGGACGACCAGCCTCGAGGTCGCCAGTGGGGTCATGAAGGCTGGTGCAGCGGGGGTCGGCGCAGGCGTCGGTGTCGTGGGTGCGGTGTCCGCTCTCGGGGCGGCCAGCACAGGGGCAGCCATTAGTGGCTTGAGTGGTGCGGCGGCCAACAGTGCCCTGTTGGCGTGGCTGGGGGGAGGCACCCTTGCATCCGGCGGCGGGGGCATGGCGCTGGGAGCAGTTGTGGCTGGCGGCCTTTTCGTGGCGCCTGCGGCCCTGGTGGGGTCTCTGATCGTCGCGAAGAAGGGTGAGGAAGCGAAGACGGCCGCCCATAAGTATGCCGCTGATGTAGAGATTTATAGAGAGGACGTCAAGCGCCGCTGCACAGAACTCAATGGCATTGAGATGCGCATGGATGAGGTGGCTCACGTCATCTCGGAACTGGTCCGCCGCCTCAGGGCAGCCATTCGGCAGTGTGAGGCTGACGAGGCGGCCATGAACGGCAACGTCGTCTTGGAGCACTTCTATAGGGCAGCCAGTCTGGCCAAGACGCTGTCGGCCTTGTTGACCGTGCCGATCATTGACGAGCAGGTCAGTGCTTCGGAAGAGTCGGATCAGGTCGTGAGGGACGCGCAAAACGCAATCGGTCAGGCCCCCACCCCTTCCTCCGGGGAGGCGCCTCCCGCTTCACGGCAGCCTGAGGTGACTTCCACAGTTCACTCCCGTGCCAGCCGCATCCAACTGACGATCAAAAATGAACATCCGATTCACCGGGAGGGCAACCAAGTGATTGCTTTTGCCGGTTCCTCGGTCGTCGTCGCCTCTGACCAGGACATTGAGGTTCTTGGCCGTACCAGTGGGCGCCAGCAGGGCCTTCTGGAGGGCCATACACGGACGGTCTCGGACCTGTGTGCGGCTCCCAGTGAAGGCCTCCTCGCTTCTGGGTCCCGGGACCGGACGGCACGGGTATGGCGTCTGTCGGATGGCACCACCGTGCAGACCTTCAGCTGGAATGATCGTTACGCTCAGGCGGTGGCATTTTCTCCAGACGCTGCCCGAGTGGCGGTGGCGTATGGCGGTGGCGTCACGAAACTTTATGAGGTCCAGACCGGGAAGGAACTGGTTTCTGCCGAAGGGCCTGACAGTGAAATCGTGGCGCTGTCATTCAGTCCAGATGGACAGGGTCTGGCGACAGCGTTTGCCGAGGGCATAGTCCACGTCTACGACACCACGTCTGGGACAAGCCGTAAGACGTTGCAACACGGAGGACTACTCACGGACGTGACCTTTAGTCCCGACGGGAGGTACCTCGCGACGGCATCGGAAGACCGGACTGCCCGTGTCTGGAACACCGAGACCTGGGGCGAGGAACACAGCTTTGAGTGGAACAGGCGCTATGTGTACGCCGTCGCTTTCCACCCCACCTTGCCGGTGTTGGCGACCGCCTTCGCCGATGGTGTGGTCAAGCTGTGGCACCTGCCGACCGGGGAGGAACTGCTGGAAGTCGGAGAGCCCGGAGAGGGAGCCTTCACGTTGGCCTTTAATGGGGAAGGCACCAACTTAATGGTTGGCCGACACGACCGCATCAGCCGTTACCGCTTTGCCTGACAAGGGAGGTTGTATGACCGCCCCCGACGATTTGGCGTATTACGATCTCGAGCGCTACCTCTTTGAAACCGTCTCCCGCAAGTTCGCTGAGGGCGAGGAGGTCACGACCTTCGACTTTTTCTGCATCGTGGTGTGGAAATCCAACCGGGCCAAGTCGAGGGTCGCGGCACGGCTGATGAACAGGAACGCCGACCTTGACGCGGCGGTGCGGCAGCTGGTCGGGGAAGTCCGGGAGGCTGAGGGCAACAGGGCCAGACTGAAAGTGCTCCTTCAGGCCTGGCAGCTGCGGCTGCCGATGGCGACGGCCATTCTCACGGTCTTCTGCCCTGAAGACTTCACCATCTACGATTACCGCGCCTGCGAGCAACTGGGGGACTTCGCTGACCTCGCCGACCGCACCGACTTCGACCGGCTGTGGGAGGGCTACGAGCGATTCGTCGCGGCGGTCCACGCCGCCGTCCCCGGCGAGCTGAGCCTGCGGGACAAGGACCGCGCGCTGTGGGGGCGCTCCTTCAGCCAGCAATTGAAACGCGATATAGAGCGCTGGTCGGCCCTCGGGCACAGCTAAGGACGTCCCGAGGCTCTCCCGTCAGGGGCAGGAGCATGTTCCTTTACGCGCTGTCTTCTTGGAAAGCCTGAGGAAAGTGTTTGGCGAGGGCTTCGAGGGTGCCCTGATCTCGCAGGCGGCAAACGATGTACTGATTGCTGAAGAGGGAGCTGCCGGTCAGGGCATCACTCTTGGGCACCGTTTGTTGCCACTCGACGCCCACCAGCCATTCCGAAAGCTCCGGGTCATCGAAATCATGGAGAGCTTCGGGGGCACTGAAGGGCAGTGAGGAGACGGGACGCACATCGCCGCCCACCTTGAAAACGAAGTCCTTGATCGGCGTTGCGACGGTCGTGACCGTGCCAACCCCGACATACCCCACCCTCGGGATGTAGGCCGAGACTCGGCGTCCTGGCTGCAACGCCTCCAGGGTGCGGCTGTACTTGCGGCCCTTCCCTGCGCTCAGGAACCCGTACCTTACGGCGTCGTCCCAGTGGCGCAGGGTGCTCTCTCCGAACACCACGTAGTAGTCCTGGCCGTTCCAGGGCTGCTGCTTTTTCTGACTGTCCCGTCGCTCCACCTGCTCAGCCGCTTCATCGGGGTCGATCAGCCACGTCCGCACCAGGAATTCGTCCTGCCCAACGGCGAAGTGCCGGAAGAACACCACATTGATCGGCACGCCGTAGTCCACGAGGTACTGAACGATGCGCTCGGTGGACGGGTCAATGTCCGACGCGACGATGGTGAGCTGATGCGAGGCATTCAATGTCTCGGGCAACGCCGCATCAAAAGAGTCGCGAAACCCGTCGTCGAATCCCTTCCCGTCATGGTTCTCGGCGTAGATGCGCTGCACGTCCTCGCGGCCGAGCTTTCGCACCCAGGCGGCGTAGTCCAGAGCCTGCGCCACCACGTCCCGGGGCGTCAGCCCCCGCTTGAGTTCGATGACGTGCAGGTGGCCTTCGCTGTCCACAGCGAGCAGGTCAATGAACTTGTTGTTCTCGGTGCGGACCTGCCGCCCGACGAGCATGAGACCGGGGTCGGGGATCTCCAGGTTCTGCTCCAAGGCCGCTTGCAGCTTGCTTTCCAGAGCCAGGGGGATGAAAGGAACCTTCTCGACGGTCTGGCCGAGTTTCCAGATAGAGCTTTCAACAGGCATGGGTTCCTTACTGGGGGAGGGGAGCGAAAATGGCATAGGGCTCGACCAAGGGCGCGGCGTAGTCGAGATTGAGATCCGGGAGCTGTTCGGTCAGGGCGTGCGTTTCGTCTTCGAGCATGTCGGCGAGGGCCTGCATCAAACCGGGGTCTGCCGCCGCGTCCGGGCCGGCCTTGAGCTCGTTGAGCAGTTGCAGCAGTTCCCAGTCCCGCAGCCAGCGGGGTTCCCCGCTCATCAGCCGACCGATGAAGGTGCGGCGGGCACCGGGGCCGGTGGTCACCCGGTCCGCCACCCGGAACACGTAGAGGGGAGCCTCGAGCCCGGCCCACTGCGTCAGTGCCACGTTGGCTTGCAAACCGCGGCTTTGGTGCAGGGCCGCGTCCACGACCTTGTGCCCGACCCCAGCGACGTCCCCCCGGTCGCCCCCCCGGAAGAAGGCGAGGTTTTTGTACTCCCGCAGCACCCCGATGCCCATCCAGTCCTCCGGGGTCTTGAAGTTCACGAGGTCGCCCTCCTCGCGCAGCAGGCGGCTGTTGTGGCGCAGCGCGAGCCGGAAGAAGGGGAGCAGGTCCGGCAGGTCGACCCGGGGAATCAGGGAGCTGGCCTGCTGGTAGTCGAAGCTCGCGCTGTGCCCGATCAGGTCACGCACCGTCTTGAGCACGTCCTGACCGCCGAACTGCGCGGTCTGTCGGTCGAACCAGTCACTCATCTGGTCCCGCCCCACACGCTGCCCTTCGCTGAACAGCCGGTCGAAGAGTCGCGGCGAGGTCATGCCCAGCACCAGTTGCAGCAGGTCTTCAGGCTCATCCATGACCGCGTCGAAGGCACGCATGATGTTCTGAAGTTTCGCGTTGAGCTTGTCCCAGATCAGGGCCTCGACGGTGCCGGGGTTGCGCAGGGACAGCACCTCGACGCGGCGGGTCTGGCCGTAGCGGTTGAGCCGTCCGACCCGCTGGTGCAGCCGCATGGGGTTCCAGGGCAGGTCGACGTGAATCAGCGTGTGGCAGCTGCGCTGGAGGTCGATGCCCTCACCGGCGGCTTCCGTGGACACGAGGAAGCGCACCTTCCCGCTGTTGAAGTCCTCGGCGGCCTGGGCGCGGGTCACCGTGATGGACTGCCCCAGCACGTCGTCGGCGCGGCCGTCCCCGTTGATGAAGCTGACCCCGTTCCGACCGTACTGCCGAATCAGGGCACTCAGCAGCAGGCTCTGGGTCGCCTTGTACTCCGTGAAGAACAGGACCGAGCGGCCCGCGAAGCGTGTCTCGAGCGCGTCCATCACCGTCTGGATCTTCGTCTCCTGCGTGACGCGGTCGGCCAGCTCCAGCAGTTCCTGGAGGCGCTGGCGCTCGTTCGTCATCAGCCGTAGCCCACCGCCCCACTCCCCGACCTGCTCCTCGAGTGCGCTGGCGGCGTCAACCTCACCGTTGCTCAGCAGGTCCTCGTAGGCCTGCGCGGCCTCCTCGGCGTTGCGGATCAGGTTGTCGACCTTCGCGGCCCGGCCCCGCAGGGCGCGCCGGACGGCGGCGACGGAGCTGGAGGCCAGCTTTTGCAGGGCGATCAGCACCAGCCAGATCACGCTCTGGTCGCGGGCGCTGGTCAGGGTCGCGGCGTAAGCCTGTCCAGTCGCGATGAACTCCGTGAGCTTGGTGTAGAACTCGGTCTCCTCGGGGGAGTAGGCGTACTCCTCGCTGCTCACCAGGGGGGGCTCGAACAGCCGCCGCCCCTGCAAGTCGGTGACCGTCTGCTTGTTGTTGCGGATCACGGCCTGCGGAAACTTCGTGAGTTGAGCGCTGAGGTCGACCTCTGTGCTGAAGAGGTCGGGGCGCAGCAACTCGAGCAGGGCCGCGAAGCCGTGGTCCTTGCCCCGGTGCGGCGTCGCCGTGAACAGCAGCAGCCCCCCGATCTTGCCGTGCTCCTGAAGCTTTTCGAGGAGCTGGTAGCTCAGGGTCGCGCCGGTCGCCTCATCCACGTTGAGGTGGTGCGCCTCGTCCACAATCACGAGGTCCCAGGGTTCGGCCTCCAGCAGGCGGTCGTGCCGCCCTTTGCGGTCATCCCGCAGGGTCTGCATGGAGGCGATGACCTGCTGGTGGATGTCCCAGTAGGTCGCCCCAGCCTTGGCGGTGGGCTGGTCCTGCTCCGGGCTGTACACCGTGAGGCGAATGTCGAACATCCGCTTCATGCGGTCCTGCCACTGCCCCGTCAGCGAGGCGGGCGCGAGAATCAGCAGCCGGGTCACCTGACGGCGGCTCAGGAGCGGCCACAGGATCAGGCCCGCCTCAACGGTCTTGCCGAGGCCGACGTCGTCCGCGATGAGCCAGCGCGGAGGCCAGGTGTTCAGCACCCGGTGGCAGACCCAGAGCTGGTGCGGGAGCAGGGCGATTCTCGACCGGGAGAAGACGCCCCAGGCCTCGTTCAGGCTGGTGATCAGCTCCGCCTGCACCCGGAGCTGCGCCTCCACCGGGGAGGAGAGTCGCCCGGCCCGCAGGGCCTGAAGGGCTGTGATCCGGCTCCGAAGCTCGGTGAGCAGCACCTCCTGAAGGCCATTGTCGAACCGCACGACCGCCGTGGGGTCGTCGACCATCACCACGGTGCCCACGCCGTAATCGCCGTGAGAGACCTGGTCGCCCTTCCTCAAGGTCATTCGGAACCTCCGAACAGCGCACGGCCCAAAACCCGCTGTTGCAGGGCCAGGGCCGTGGTGTCGTCCCGGCCGCTGCCAAGGAGGATGTGCAGCGGCAGGTCGTACTGACCCCCGAAGGTGGCCTGAGCTTCACCCAGCGTCTGCGCCAGATGGGTGTGGATGCAGCGCGAGGCCGCCTCCACATCATCCTGGGGAAGCGGGCGGCGCATCAACTCGGACATCAGCAGGCGCACCCGGCGGGTGGGGACGTACGCCAGGGGGGCCAGCTTGGGGTTGCGGAGGGCGCCGCCCCGCAGCAGTTCACGGACGACAAACGGCGCCCCCATTCCCAGCGTGCGCGTGAGGGGTGGGGCGTCGATGCCGCTGCCCTGCAAGTCGGGATTCACATTGGGGGCCAGCAGCAGCCGCAGCGACCGCGGCTGGGCATACTCCAGCTGGAGCAGCACCTCCACGTACGTGTCGAGCCAGTGCCCAAGCTGGTAAAACCCCACGAAGCCGCGCATCCACTGGTAGTACTTGAGCACCTCCGCGTCCCCGGTGAGGTAGGTGCGCAGCGAGTCCATCCAGCGCTCGTCAGGTGCGTCCGGGGCACTGAAGGCGTCCAGCCACCCCTTCTCGGCGCACAGGGCCAGGAAGTTGCGGTGGGCCTCGGGCAGCGTGCGTCCCATGCTCTGAAGGCTGCCCAGCATCAGCAGCGAGAGCCACGCCCGGCGGCGCCCGGGGCAGTTACTGTCGTAGTCTGGCCCGGTCACGAAGGGGACGCCGCTGGGATAGAGGCGCTCGTTGTACCGCTGCGTCTCGGCGGTGCCCTCCTGCCGCCACCAGGCCACCAGGCGGTGGAGGAAATCGGGGGGGAGGCGCAGCGCCTGCTCACTCTCCTCGTCCTCGTCGGTGGCCTGGGTCGGCGGCGGTGGGGGCAGGGCGGCGAACACCTCCTTGGTCTGGCGCAGGGCGTTGAGCACATCCCGCTGCTGCGCCTCGTCGAGCTGGGCCCACTCGGGCAGCCCGACCAGCTGCGTGTGTTCGAGCCAGCTTCCAGTCAGTCTCAGGCGCAGCGCGGTCAGGACAGCACCGCTCGGCACCTGGTTGGCGATGTACTTCAGGGCAGCGAGTCGCGCCCTGGCCTTGGCGGCGAGCAGCCAGCCCACCGTCTGGTGCTGGTGGGCTTCCCCGCGCAGACGGCGGAAGAGAACGATCCCCGCGGCGTCGTAGGCGTCCGCCAGTTGGGCGTTGGCAGGCGCGAAGGGGAAGCGTTCCGCCTCGTCCCCGTCCTTGGCGGCCATCAACAGCTCCACGGGGCGGGCATACCCCCCGGCCCGTGTCCGGAAGGTCAGGGCATCCAGCCAGTCGGAGACGGCCTCGTCCTCCCGAAGCTCCTCGACGACGTCCTCGCTGAGCACCGGCGCGAGCCAGGAGGCCTGCTCGGGGCCCACCCGCCGGTCGGGCAGCAGCGTCTTGAGCACCTCCGGCAGGGTCAGTTCGGCCTGCGGAACCGGAAGCCCCAGCCGCTGCAAGACCCGCGCCGTGTCCGGGCTCAGCAGCCCCTGGGCCGGGTAGGCCCTGCGAAATTCCGCCTGCTTGCCCAACTGCGCGAGCAGCGCCGGAGGGAAGTCGAGCGTCCGTGTCCCAGCCTGCCCGGCCTTGACGGTCGCTGCATGACCCTCGGGAAGGCCGTTGGGTATTAGGGCCCGCCGGAGGGTCAGGGCCCCGTAAGCCCCCTGCTCGCCCCAGAGCAGGTCGCGCAGAAGTCCGAAGGCCGGGTTGCTGTCCTCCCGGCTCAGGGGAAGCGCGAGCGCCTGCCAGAGAAGTGCAGGCAAGTCGATTTTGGCCTTTGCAGGCCAGCCGAGCCGCTCGTTCAGGCCACCCTTCGTCTCGAGGTCGAGGAGGGTTTCCAGGGCGGCTTGGAGTCCGGGGCGAAGCCGCTCGACGAGTTCGGAGAGGCCAGCCTCGTTGCGGGCCAGCTGGGCGCGTCCCGTGTCCAGCGGAAAGGAAGCATGCAGCAAGAAGGGCAGCCCCAGCCGTTCGGCGGTAGGTGCGGTGACCCACAGGTTGGGAACCTCGCTGTCCAACTTGCCGAGCCCCAGCGGTCCCAACGGGAGGAGAAGCTTGAAGTCGGGAGAATGCAGGGCCAACCCCCGCCAGTTCTCTCCCGCGCCCTGGAGGGTCATTACTGCTACGCCGGGCGCGACGATCTGCTCCTTCCACTCGTGGTGCCGCGTTCCCTTCGCGTCTCGCAACTGCAATCGCCGCAGGGCGCGGGTGAACGCCAGAGCAAATGGAGCGAGTTTCGAGAAGTGCTCGAAGGTGGCTGCCGCGACCTCTTGGTCGACCAGGGGGAGCTCGACCAGGGTGGCGTCTTGCAATTCGGCGGGCACCACCCGTTCGAGGTAGCGCCGCATCTTCTGCACGTGCTGCTCGTCGGGGGTCACGGGGTACACGCCGCCCTTGACGGTGAAGGCCAGCCGGCCGCTTTTCACGGTGGGCCGGTCGCTGAGCAGGAATACACTCTTGAAGCCCAGCCCGAATTTCCCGGTGACGCCCGCCCCCTTGTCCGAGGACATCAGGGTGAGCATCTTCTCGAGGTCACCGTCGAAGCCACGCCCACGACCGTCGAATTCCCCGTAGGAGAAGAAGTTGACCGGGCGGCCGTGGTGGATAAAGCGCAGGGCGTCCTGGCCCAGATCTGCGTGGAAGGTGCGGCGCACGTCATCGGCGCGCCCGGTCATCTCCTCCCACTCGCTGAGGGCGTCGTCCGCGTTCTGAAGCAGCTCGAACGGCACGCTGCCCGGCGTGTACTGCATGTCGGTGATCTTGCCCCTGACTCCCTGGAGCAGCGCCTGCTGCGTCGCCCGGTCCTCCTCGACAAGCTGCTTGAGCTGGCTCTGAAGTTGCCGGATGCGGGCCTCGGCCTGCGCCTGCACCTGCTTGGCCCCCTGATCGCGGGCCTGTTCGGCGCTGCGGTCGGCGGTCTCGATTTGTTGGAGAAGGTCACGGATGGCGCTGCCACGCGCGACCCCAAGCTGGCGCCCCCAGGTCTGCGAAGCCACCTTGATCAGGCGGTTCTGAGTCGCGGCCACCGTGGCCTGGTTGCTGTTGACGACCTTGTCGAACTCCTCGCGCAGGTGGGGCGGCGTCACCTTGAGGTAATGGTTCAGCACCCAGTGTAGGGACTGGAAGAGGAGGGCCGGGTAGTCGATGTCGGGGGCGCGGAGGTTGATGACCTTGAACTCGACCGGATAGACGAAGTGGGCTCCGTGCCGAAAGGGGCGCTGTCCGGCAGCGGGAGTGAAGAGGCTGGTGATCTTCTGGTCGTCCTGGAAGGCCACCTCGAGCGGCTCTCCGAGGAGGTTGAGCACCCGCGTCGTCTGCCCCTTGTGGAGGGTCACGAGCAGGCGAATCTGGTCGTGCATGGCCTGGTACGACTTGAAATCGCGGGGCAGGGCCGCCGAGGGCACGTCCCGGAACGCGTTCTCCCGCAACACGCCCAGGTCGAACGTCACGAGGTAGGGCTGCGCCGCGTGGTGGAGGACCGGATTGCCGTCCAGCAGGCCAAGAAAGGCCCCGAGCTGCTCGCGCGGCACGGAGGTCTGCTCCCACTCGCCCAGGTGACGTCGCAGGTCCTGCGCCCCGTTTTTCAGGCGGAGGTCCACCGACACGTCCCCCTCGGCATGGCCCCGCACAGGGAGGTCGTGCTCGGCTTTTTTCTCTCCGCCGTAAAGCGCTTCCGCTTGCAGTGTATTCAGGACAGCCTTCGGATCGAACTGTGGCCCAAACGCCACGAGGTCCTCGGCCTTGCACCACTGCCCGGCCTCATTCAGGAAGTGCAGGCGGCTGAGCGCCTTGGCGGGGACGTGCTGGAGGCGCAAGTCAGCCAGCAGGCTGGGGTAGACCCGCTCCACGGCAGGCTGAACGTCCTTACCCTTGGTGCGGACCTGCTCGTGCAGGCGTTCCAGCATCCACAGCAGGCGTTCGGAGGTCACAGGTTGGGCCGCCGCGCTCAGCAGAGCCGCCTGCATGTCGCGCGACTGGCCGAAGGCCTCGAGCAAGCCGACCACCGGGAGGTCGTCGTGGCTGACTCCCTCAAACGCCTTGAGCCAGACCTCGGAAGGCTCGGCCACGCTTCCGACGTGGTACCCCCGCGCCCGCCGGACGAGGCCGAGGAGGGTCTCCCGCTGCTTGTCCTCAGGGGCGGTCAGGCGCAGCAGTCCTGGGAAGAACTGCCGGTTGAAGTCAGCGCTCAAGTCCTCCTGTACCGGCACCTTGATGTCGCCCGCATCCCTCAGGCGCCGAATCTCCTCGCGGCTCTCCTGATGCGCAAAGAGTAGGACATCTTTGGGCGCCACGCCGCCCCCTGCTTGCAACGGCCACCACGGCAGTTCACCGGCACGTTGCGGCTGGGCTGTTCCCATCTGGCGCAGGGCCTCGGACAGCACCGGCCAGTGGTGCCACGGCTCCGGATCGTTCAGGACGAAGTCCCAGACACTCCGGTGGGAGAGTGGAGGAGCCAGCTTGGCGAGCCGGGCATGAAGGGCCTTCTGCTCCGGCTTCCTGAGCAGGGTCATGCGCCCCACGAGGGTGTCCGCCTGGAGGCCCCCCTCGAGGTAAACGCCTTGACCGATGGCCGTGAGTTGACGGTCCACGGTCGTGAAGATGGGCAGGCGTTGAAGCAGGGCGTCGTCGGTGAGCTGGAGGATTAGCTCCTCACGCTCCGCCGCCGTGAGCTGGTGGCCGGGGAAGTTCGCGGCCGCTGCGTGCAGCAGGGGCACGACGGTCTGCACGTCCGCCTCGACCACGCCCAAGCGCTTCATGTCTTTGGGTGACAGGAAGTCCACCTTCGGCTGAACGACCGTCCAGTCGAGGGGAGAGTGTTCTCCCGCTAGCCGAGCGATTTTGCCCCAGAGGCCCTTGGGGTCGCTGGTCACGAGCAGCGTTTGGTCTACGTCCGTGGCATGTTCCGGGCGGCCGTGCAGCAGCAACCGGAGGACACCGCGGTTCTCGAGGGCGTCGCTGACCGACGGGGCATCGGTCAGGATGCGGTGCAGCAACTTCAGGCGGTGCGTGTCCTCACCGAGACTGCGGGCGCCCCTGAGGGTGTCGAGCACCGCCTTGATAGAGAGGCGGGGAATGACCGCCTGATCCACCTCTAGTGCGGTCAGGACGCTGCCGGGAACGAAGTGCAGGGAGGTTTCGCCAAGAACGTCGCGCAGATGGGTGAGCAGCACGCTCTCCTCGCGCTGTTGACGGAAGATGCGCGACTCCTGGGCCAGCGTCAAGGCTTCACGCAGGCTCAGCCAACGTCCGACCCCCTGCGAGCCCTGATTGGTGGGCAGGAGGGGGCGGTCCAAGACGAGCTGCTCGAAGTCGAGGGCCGTGTGCAGGTGGCGTTTGACAAAGCGCAGCAGCGGGGCAATGTCGTCCACCTCCTGGATCATGTCGAGGAGGGCGTTGGCCTGGTTCGCGTCTAAGCTCCCCACCTGCTGACGGGAGGCAAAGCCGTCCGGCACCAGGATGACGTTGATGTCCAGCCCCATCAGGCGGTCTGTCAGCTCCTTGCTCATGCCCTCGGCGGGAAGGCTCAGGACCTGCGACCCGAGGTAGCGGCTTAGCAGTGAGGCCACCTCTTCCCGCTGTTTGCCCAGCGCGGCGAAGCCGACCTCCAGCAGGGCGGTGCGGAAGCGCTGCACGAGGGAACGGCGATGCTCGGCGACGGGCAGATACGGGCCGAGGGCCAGCAGGAGCCGGGTCCTTTCCGGGTCGAGCAGGACGGACTGGAGGTTGTACCTCTCCAGGAGAGCGTCAAGCAGCGACGTAGGCCAGACCCGCCGCTCCTCACGCAGGAAGGCAGGGCTGCCCACATCTCGCAGGAGCAGCGGGGCGGTCAGCGTCTCGAGGGCAGCGGCGTGCGCGGTGGTTTCCGGCGTCTGCGCGAGCGGGAGGACGGCCGCGTCCACGGGCAGCAGGCTCCACTGGAAGTGACCATCGCGGACGACCCGGGCCCACTGGTGGTGCGCCGTGAGACTGTGGCGGTAGCCCTGACCCAGCCGGGAGTCCACCAGGGCCTGGGTCAGGGCGCCCAGCACCGCCTCGTCTGCGGTGCTCGTGATGTCGGCCAGCCCCTTCAGGACGTGGGGAAGCACGGCCGTCTCTGCGAGGCGGCCATTCCACTGCTCGCGGACCCATTCCTCGCTCTCCGTGTTCACGGCCGCCTGGCGGTGCAGGCCGTAGATGGACTTGCGGTCGGGACGCAGGAAGAAATAGCCGTGAAGGGTCAGGGCGTAGCTGTCCGGTCCGGGGAGGGGGACCGTCTGGCCGAGCGCGTCCTCGACCGGCAGGAAGACCGACCAGGTGGCCTGGAGCTGCGGTGAGTTCGATGGCGTGCGTTGCCAGACGACGGCCCCGTGAGGCACGGAGGGGTCCTTGCGGAATTCCTCGCCGTACGCGGTCGCCACCTCGGTCGTCGGCCAGTACTTCCCGCCGCTGAGGTCGAGCAGGTCACGGTTCGGGCTCAGCACCTCCGCGCCCACGTACAGGGAAGTCGTGGGCCCCGGGAGATCCTGAATGCCGCCCCCGAAGCTCTTCGTAAAGGAGGTGCCCTCCCCAAGCCGGGTGGTGCGTCCAGTCCCCACCCTCTTGAACAGGCGCACGGGTGCGGCGGGCCCGGGCGACGCCTTGAGACCGATCTCGCAGACGTGTCCCATCATCGGCAGCATCCTCCCGATCTCGCCCTGGATGCGGTCGGGAATGGCGAAGGGCTTATCTCCGGGGTAGTGCCGGACCACGATGGCGGGCCGCTCTTCACCGGCTTTCAGGCAGTCCGTCTCGCGCCGCAGTGGGATCCACACGATGAACCCGTCGGGGAGCCCCAGCGAACCCAGATGTTCGAGGATCAGCCGCCGGTCGTCCGGGGTGAACTTCACCCAGTCGGGCCGGTAGGGCTCATCCCCACCCACCCACGGGCTAAGCACGTCGAAGTGGGGTTTGCGCCAGACCTCCTCCGGGTCCAGGCGACTGTCCATGAAGAAGAGCGCCTCTGCCAGGTAGAAGGCGCTCTTGAGCCCGAGCCCGAATTTGCCCACGGTGCTCGCATCCCCCCCCTTGGTGCTCAGGCCCAGGGTGATGATGGCGCGGGCGTCTTCCGGACGAAACGGGCCGTCATTGACGGAGAACAGGGCAGGTCCACGCAGCAGCGGGTGTGCGGCCTGGGGAAGCCCGTCACTACACCCAATCACGACCCGGGTCGCCCCGCTGTCGTCGGCGTTTTGCAACAACTCCTTGATGATGAGCAGCTCGTCCGTCTGGTCGTTGAACAGGTTGCGCAAGAATTTGAGGACGGTCGCTGAACTCTGCTCGATGCCTGCCAAGGGAACTTCCTCCGGGGGTGAGACGCTGACCCCCGCCGTGCACTGGGACAGCCCTCAGGGATTGCTGGGGGGTTGGAACTGCCCAGAGTCTACGGGAGGGGCAGCGGGTCGGCATGCAGATTTGCCGCGCTGGGCAAGCGGTCAGCGCGCCTGGTAGGGGGCTCACCTGAGAGCTTGCTCCCCATCGCCTGAAGTCTGGCGAGGGTCGCCCCTCCCCGGTGCCCACGCCGCCGCGTCACGCGGCCAGTCTCCTCGTCCACGTCCCGGCGCCCGACCAGCCGAACGACGGGCCCTGTCCTGCGGAACCTCTGGTGGATGCGCCGATGCCGCGGAAGTCAGCCTTATGGGCACGCAGGTTTTGGCGGCGCTCCTTCGGGGGCGCCGCTATCCTGACCCTGTGAGCGTTCCCGCCTGGCCCGAGGGCCTTCCGCCTGAAGCTGTGGTGCTGGACCTGGAGCTTCAGGGCGAGGGCTTGCGGGTCGGGGCGATGGTCAGCGGTGGCCAGCCGTGGGTGTTCACGGCGGAGCATCTGACCCAGGTGGGCCTGGTCGTCCCCCGCATCCCGCTGCTGGTGGGGCACAACATCCGGCGCTTCGACCTGCCGCGGCTGGAGCGCCTGATCGGGGCGCTTCCCGCTGACTTCGACCGCCGGGTGGTGGATACCCTGGAACTCGCCAGTCTCGCTTTTCCGGGCGAGCCGTCCCAGGCGCTGGACAAGCTGTACCGCGAGCACGCGCTTCAGAGCGACCCCGTCGAGGACTGCTGCGAGAGTGCGCGGCTCTACACCCGTTGCCTCCCGGCCCTCGCTGGCCTGCCGCCCCTCGTCCGCGCGGTGGCCCGCCGCCTGCTGCCTGCGGGGGCCACCCGGGAGCTCATTCCCGAAGGGGAAATGGAGTGGACGGCGCTGCACGCCCTGCCTATTCAGGGCGAGTGGGCCGCCCTGCGGGCCTATCTCGAGGCACGGCCCCCCGGGGACTGGGCCAACCTTGGAGCGGTGGTGTACCTGCACTGGCTGCTGCGGACCGGGGATCCGGCCTGCCGCCGTCCGGCCTGGGTCTCACAGGAGTTCCCGTCGTTCATGGAGGCCGAGCGCACGGCGTTTCCATCGGCCTGGAGTGACGGGCGACTGCGGGCGGAACTCCAATCGTTCTACGGCGAGGGGTACGACTTCCGCGAGGGCCAACTCGAGATCGTGCGCGCCACTCTGGCAGGGGAGGTCGTGCCCCTGGGCCTGCTCCCCACCGGCGGTGGGAAGAGCCTCTGCTTCCAGTTCCCCGCGCTCCTGCTCAGCAAGTACCACCGGGCGCTGACGGTGGTGGTCTCGCCCCTCCAGGCCCTGATGGAAGACCAGGTGATGAACCTGCGCCTGGCCCTGCCCGGGTGGGGAGAGCGGGCCACCTACCTCGCCTCCTCGCAGAGCCCGCTGGAGCAGCGCAAGGTGCTCGAGGACGTGTGGGCAGGCCGGGCCGATCTGCTGTACGTCAGCCCCGAGCGGCTGCGGAACGCCGGGGTGCAGCGCCTGCTGCGCCACCGCAGGCCCGCGCTGTGGGTTCTGGATGAGGCCCACACCCTCAGCCAGTGGGGCCTGGACTTCCGCCCGGACTTCCTGCGCATTCCCCAGGCCCTTCGCGAGGTTCACGCGGGCGGTGACCCGCCCCTGGTGGGCTTCGTGACCGCGACGGCGACCGTCAAGGTGATTGAGGACCTTGAGACGCACTTCGTGGAGACGCTGCGGGACGTGCTGGGGCGCCCGATGAAGCGGGTGCCGGAGCTTCCGGCCTTTCAGGGGCGCCCGGAAATCGCGACCGAGGTGCGGGAAGTGCCCCAGGGCGAGCGGCTGAGCGTCATCGCCCGCCTGCTCACCGAGCGGCGCGGTCAGGGCGTCGCCATCGTGTATGTCCGCAGCCGGGCGCTGTGCGAGAGCCACGCCGAGGCGCTGGAGCGCGCGGGCCTGCGCGCCGCCCCCTACCACGCCCGCATCCCGGCGGCGGAGAAGCTGCGTGTCTTGCAAGCGTTCAAGGACGGCGCACTCGATGTGGTCGTCGCGACGAACGCCTTCGGAATGGGCATCGACCGACCGGGCATTCACACCGTTATTCACGCCGGGCCCCCGAGTGCGCCGGAGTCGTACCTCCAGGAGATCGGCCGGGTGGCCCGGCAACCCGGGGAGCGCGGGCACGCGCTGATGCTGTGGGAGGAACGGGACTTCGTGAACGCCTTCCGCCTGGAGTCGCAGTCACGGGTGGGCGGCCCCAAGGCCCTCAAGGACTGCTGGGACCTCGTTAAGAAGCGCTTCGAATTGCCGCCCAGCGCCCACTGGGTCTCCAGCCTGGAATTTGCCAGCATCCTCTCCAAGGAAGACCCGGAGGAACTCACCACCCAGGCGCGGGTGGCCCTCTTCGCCCTGGAGGCCTACCGCCTGCTCCACGAGGGGGAGCGCCAGCCGGCCCGGCTGCGCCTGCGGCTGCTGCACAGCGACGCCGCGCCCGGAGTGGAGGCCCTACCCCTGCTGGCCCTGCTGCGGGCCCGCGGGCACCAGCCTGGAGAGGAGCTGGAACTGGACGTGCGTGAGACGGCGCTGCTGGCCGGGCTGCGCCTGCCGAAGGTCGTCACGGCGGCGCGCCAGCTCGTGCGCAGCGGCCATGCCAGTTGGAGCTACCCGGTGGCCCTGCGGGCCCGCCGGGGTGCCCGCGGCCGTCTGGACGCCTGCGCGGCCAGCCTGCGGGCGTTCGCCGCACACCTGCGGGACCACCTAGAGGCGGACCTCACGCACCTCAACCTGCACCCCGTCGACGCGGACGTGCGGCGCCGGCACCGTCAGGCCGATTTCCTCACCGCGCTGCGGGTGCTGCACGCGCTGGACGTCGCACGCCACCGCCGGGCCACCTTCCACGTCCACTTGACGCCCGTGCAGGAAGGGGCGCGGCTCCCCGACTGGCTCGCCGACGCCGAGGAGCGTTTCGCGGGCGTCCGGGCGCTGGCCGATGACCTCATCACGCGCCTCGCGGCCCTGCCGCCCGGCGAGACGCTGGAACTCAACGCCGCTGACCTCGACGCCCGCTTCGAGGCGGAACTCGGTGGCCTGGACGCTCTGGAAGCCCTCTACGCGGTGCAGTACCTGGGGCTGGCGAATGTGGCCCGTGGGGAGAGCGAGACCGGGGGGGTCTTCTACCTGAAGCGTGGACAGCAGCCCCGGTACAACAAGGCCGCTTTCCGCCCCCTGGAAACGCACTACGCGGACCGGGCGCGGCGCCTGCACGCCATGCGGCACCTCCTTCAGCAGCCGGACGAGGCAGACCGGGTGGAGTTGCTGCGCGCCTACTTCACGCTGCCCCTCGAGGCGTTCTGCCAGCGCCACCTGCCCCATCCCGAAGCGGCGGCCACACCCCAGATTCCGGAGTATCGCGAGCGAATCCTGGGTGGACTGAGCGAGGCGCAGCGCCGCGTCGTGACGGACGACGAGAGCCGGGCCATCCTGGTGCTGGCTGGACCGGGCAGCGGCAAGACCCGGACCATCGTGCACCGGGTCGCCAACCTGGTGGCCCTGCGGGACGTGAACCCCGAGCGCGTGCTGGTGCTCGCCTACAACCGGACGGCGGTCGCCGAGGTGCGCGAGCGTTTGGCCGCCCTGATCGGCGGGAGCGGACTGCACGTGGACGTCCTGACCTTTCACGCCCTTGCCCGCAAGTTGACCAACCTCAGCGAGCGGGACGCACCCCGGGAGGTGCAGGCGGAGGGGCGCTTCGACTGGCTGATCGGGCAGGCGGTGGCCCACCTGCGGGAGAACCCGGCGCCCTACCAGTACGTGCTGGTGGACGAGTACCAGGACATCGGGGGCGCGGAGTACGAACTGGTGACCCTGCTGGCCTCCTTCGACCGGGAAGGTGGCCCGGCGGGCGGGGAAGAGGACGACCGGGAACAGCCCGGCTACCTCGTCGCGGTGGGAGACGACGACCAGAACCTGTACACCTTCCAGGGCGCGAGCATCGAGTTCATCCACCGCTTCCGGCAGGACTACGACATCCCCGCGGAGAAGGTCGTGCCGCTGCTGCCCAACTACCGCAGCCGCCCCCGCATCGTGCAGGCCGCCAATACCTTTATCGAGGCGGCGCTGCCGGCCGACGCCCGGTTGAAGGAGGCGGACCAGCGGGTCGTGAGTGTCCGCGAGGGAGAAGGTCAGGTGCGGATCGGGCGCTACGGGCATCGCTATCACGCGGCCCTGGGCATCGCGCGGGAGACGGCGTCCCTGATCGCGGGGGGGAGTGTCCCCCATGAGATCGCCGTCCTGGCCCGTGAATGGTCGCAGCTGGGCGAGGTCCAACATGCCCTGCGCGAGGCGGGCGTGCCCTACCAGCTCTACAACGTGCACGACCAGTTGCGGCCGTCGGGGAGTCTGCTCGGGAGCGCCCTACGCGACGCGCTGACACGGCAGCCGGACGCCCTCGCGCCCGAGGCTCATGCCACGCTGGAGGGGCTGCGCCGTGACCTGGGCCTGAGCGCCCAGGACCGGGCCTGGTCAGCGATCCTGCACGCCACCGACGGCCTGAAGGACGTGACCTGGGGCACGCTGGCCCTGCGCCTCGAAGCGGCGAGGCCGCTGGCACGAGGGGGGGTGGTGCTGAGCACCTACCACAGCGCCAAGGGCAGCGAGTTCGACCACGTCTTCGTCCTGAGTGAAGGCATGCGCCGCCACGGCGTGCGGCCGCCCCCCGACGAGACCCGCGCCCTGTACGTGGCTCTGACCCGTGCTCGGGAGAGCGTGACCCTGCTGCGCCGCGAGGGTGACTGCCATCCCACCCTGCTCGACCCGACCTACCAGGCGGCCCTTCAGGCTCTGGGTGTGGAGGGCCTGAGCCTGCCCACCGACGCGCCCCTTCCGCCTTCCATCCGCTACCGGTTGGAGCCCGACCCAGGGGACCTCTATGTCAGCGCGCCGGAAGTGCTGTGCGCAGAGGGGCGGGACGCCGTCACGCGCTATGCCCGCGAGTGGGGCGACCTGCGCCTGGATGGGCTGCTGCTGCACAGTCCCGGGGGGGCGGTGGCACGCCTGAGCCGCAACGGGCGGCTGACGCAGCGCCTGCGCCGGGTAAGCCGCCAGGGGAACGTGCGCGCCGTAGGACGCACAGTGCTGCGGTGCGAGCGAGACGACGAGTGGTACGCCATCGCGGGATACGAGGGGGAGGCCACCCATCACCACCTCGTGCTGCCGGAGTTCGAGATCCAGGAGCCGCTGAACAGCTGATGGCCCTCACGGCTCAGCCGGAGGGCCACCTCTGAAGGGGGTTAAGGGGTCAGGGGGTGCAGCTGGTCGGCCCCCATCTCCCACAGCCACAGATTCATGTAGGCGAAGACTCCGGGTCCAGGGGGCGCGAGGTTGAAACGCGCCCACAGCAGGCCGTGGGATGTGAGGTAAGGCGGGGTGAGTTCGAGATCGAGGGGGACGGGACCGTGGGAGTCAGCCGTGACCCGCAGGTCCCCTGGCACGCCCGGCAGCCACAGGCGGTCCCCTCCCACCGACCAGTGGATGAGGTCGTGGCCGACCGCCGCGTAGTAGGTGGTGTCCAAGTCCAGCACGGCCTGTGCCCGAGGGTCGTTGCGGTGGTCCTGCGCCCAGCGGGCCGCTGCAAGCACCGGACGGTAGGTAGGGCGGGTCGCTGGGATGTAGGCCTCCAGAGTGGCTGCGGTATGCGGGGACGGTTCGGTGGCCGCCGGCAGTGCGACCAGCCACACCTCGTTGATGGCCTCGACGGCCACCCACTGATCGGAGGTCAGCGTGACCGTCAGGCGGCGAGAGGGCGGCAGGCTGCTCAAGGGCAGGGCGAGGAGGGAGGTGGGGGCGGGTGCAGATGGGTTCATGGGACTCCTTTGTGGGAGGAGGAATTTATGTCTAGACATGCCCCTCTCCCGTGGCCACTTTTTCGCGGGCCGTGGGCGTCAGCCCCGGCCCGCGTGGGCATGGATGTTCGTCTGGAATTCGCGTCTGGAAGCTGATTTCTTAGGCTGTCAACGAAAACAAGGGCGTTTGATCCTATTTTTCGTTTCGCGGTCGTTAAATGCAATTAGCGTCCTGCTGTTTCATTTGGTGTGCCTTCGCGTAAATTAAGACTTCACTTGCTTTAATTTAGCAAAGGCTATATGAATAAAAAGCGGTGCTAATTGAGCCGCAGAGGAGGTAGATGAACCCACACTTCGAATTGCTGCCGCAGGATTTGCAGAAGCTGACACGTATCCTGCTACTCACGTCGTCTGTGCGCGCGGATTACCGCTCGTACGCTCCCGCTAACATTGCTGTCGGCGTAGCCAGCCGACTGCTGCACGTACAGACGGTGGCGTACGGCGGGCAGGACGTAAAGCTGTACACGCCCGGCTCCAGGTTCAACGTTTTTAGCGGCGAGCGCCGGACACCCCCGGTGCCTCAGCGTGCGCTGGAGCTGGCTTTGTTGCTCGAGCTGGCGGCTGTGAGGACCGATGGTGCCGAAGACGCCCTGTTTTCCCGGCAGCGGCACGCGCTCGTGGTCCGCGCCGGGGAGCATCAGGGCGAGGTGCACATGGTGCGTGTCGAGCCACCTGACGTTAAAAGTGTCCGGCGAGCCCTGCACGATCTGCTGGGTGGGGACCACCACGACGCCCGGCTGGGGCCGCGGAATGACTACTCCGGTGGTGTGGCCCGGCACGTCGTCGTGCACGCCCCGCCTAATCACGTGGACAAGCTCCGCGTGGGCCTCGCCCCGCTCCTCGAGCGAGGTGGTCTGAGCCTAGCCCCTGTGCTCCTGAGTGAATGGCCCCCGCAGTGAGCCGTCGCGCAGTGGACCAGGCTGTCCTCGCTGCTACCGCGGACCTGCCCATGCAGCTCAAGGCGGACCGAGTGACCGGTCTGGCCACGTTGTGCCAGCGCTACCGCCTGGACCGACCGACCATGCTGGCCGCAGTCTATGGCCACGGTGCTCACGTGTCGGTTATCAACGTGGAGGCGGTCCGGGGACGCCCCAGCACCTATGGGCAATACCTCGTGGTCCACATGCACCACAGCCCCGTGTCGTCCCACCACACCACCCTGGCCCACTACGCCGGAACGGCCGCAATGCGCCTCCTGATTGGCGCGGAGCCGGAGCACTGGCGGCATGCCGGTACGGGCGGCGACCAAGCAACCAAACCCGACAGCTACTGGCATCAGCCTGGCGGCCGCGAGTGGGACGTGGAATTCGACCGCGGAACGTACAAACCAGGCAAGGTGAAGGACAAGCTCCGGGCCAGCATCGTGCTGAGCCGCCCGGTGGTGTGGGGGGCACCCATCGACTGGCGGCTCCTGGCAGTTGGGCGGCAAGCGGCGCGGCTGAACGCGGAGGTCGCGGCGGAGCGGCAGCGGCACGGGCTGTACGTGGGGGGGCCGGTCGAGGTGCGGCTGCTGATGACCTACTGGCACGTGGGGAGCGAGGCGTGATGGGCGGGCAGGGGTATGACACTGTCGCTGTTTTGACAAGGTTTGCCCGCGCCCCCCTGACCCTGGGTTATATCGCCAGCGATTCGCCACGCGTGCCTGACCCGACAACAGCTCGTTCGCCTGTGTTTCCCACTTGGACAGGGGGAAGGGCCAACTTCAGTTTCCTGAACATTCGCCTGCGTTTCCGCTTGCGCGGCCATGACAGGACGACTGGTCTGCATGGGTTGCTCTGTTCGCTTGGTGCCGGGCCGCCGGATGAGGCGACTGGCCTACCGCCGTAGACGCCGTGCTCGCCCCCTCCCCCGAAGAACCACTGCAAACATTGGAGGCATCGCATTGTTCCAAGACATCACCATGGATCAACTCGCTGAGGAGACTGGTCGCCAGTACAAGCAGGTTGCCAAGCTCGTGGCAGAGTACAGACGCGTTGCCGGGGTCGAATTCGAGGGCGACGGCAGCCGCAAGTTAATTCCTCGCGAGGTGGCCGACGTGCTGGTCGCCGTAGTCTCGAAGGTGGGCCCTGAGGGACGTCTGTCCTACCGGATGGCCATCGAGGAGACGCAGATCGAAGCCGACCGGGCACGCATCCTGGCTCAGCCCGCCGACATCCTGAGGACCATCCGCGCGGTTGAGATCAGCGTGAATGCTCTAGAGCGGCTGCTCGCGAGGGAACAACTCCAGCGACCCGACATCGATCTCATTGACGCCCAGTTCATGCGCATTGCCCGTCGCTTGCGCCACCTGCTCGCCGAATGCGATGGCCTGATCTTGGAGGACAGCGTATCCACGCAGGTGCAGGTCGAACTGCTCCACGTCGTGCGCGAGCTTGCGGCCCTCTTCAGGCGCATTAGCCTCTTCGACGCGACCCTCGCCACCCTGCGTGCCTCTTGGCGGGAACGCGACGACTCGGCTTACGCCGAGTTTCAGGCCTTCGTAGCCGCTCGGGCCCAACCGCCGTTCCTGCCGGATGCATCGCCGACCGAGGCGTCTAAGGGCGTCGAGGCACTGGCAGCCCCAGGGTACGAAACGGGTGTCGCAACGTCCACGAACTCGGAGGTTGCGGCTCAGGGCACGTTTCCGTTCGTCGGCAATGACGCCCAGGTGTTCTTGGACTCTTGGTGTGACCGGTATCCGGACCTGAATAGCGGCCTCTTTAAGGGGGATCAGCCGCAACCTGCATGCTTAATGTGGGAGGCCCGAAACAACTGGATCCCCCCCATCGGGTGATGCCCACCCCCACAGCGAGATTTATTAAGGCACCCCCTAGCCTGCCTGCCTGATGCAGAATCAAGAGCAAGGCATTCCTCCCAAGCCCCCACGCTGGCCCCTGCTGGCGTGGGGTGCCGCTCTGCTGATGGCTGGGATCTGGGTCAGTGACCTGCTGGCCCAGCGCAATACGCCCGTTCAGGCACAAGTGCGAGCGGCAACGCAAGTTTCGACTCCAACCGGACAAGAGGTGCAGCCCCCATCCGCCATCATCCCCTCTTCGGGCCAACCGTCGTCCACACCTACCCCGCTCGTCACTCCCGAGCCAGAGACGGCTTCAGCGGTTTCTGCTCAAGCTCCGGCTAGCACGAGCGAGCAAGCAGAGGCTCCACCTGCTGCCAAGGTAGAGATGATCGCCACACGGGGGCAGGTGCAGAAGATTCTTCGAAGCGAACGTGGCTTCCTTAGAATCGTCGTTGCTCAGGAGAACGGGGACGAGATTACCCTGACCGCTATGCCTTCACTGGGCGTCCTTGACCCGATGCCGGGGTTGGGGGACACCATCGAGGCCACGGGCCTCCCGACCACTTACCGAGGACAACCCCAGGTGAAACTTGAAGACCGGCACGCCATCACGGTGCTCGCTCAGGCCTCGACGATGGACAGTTCGGCTGCCGCGGCGCAGCAGGGGCCGGTGCAGGTTGACGGCCGCATCACCTCGCACCGCGAGTACGAGGCCAGCAACGGGCCGATGCTGCTGTTCACCCTTGACAACACGTTGAAGGGAGTGATGTTCGCCAGCGTCTGGTCTCAGGCCGACCGCGCGGAAATCCTGAGGCTGGCAGAGGAGGGGGGTACCGTCCGCATCGAGGGCAAGATGACGACGTACAGGGGCGAGCCCTCGCTTCAGGCGCAGTCCATCGTGGCTGTCCCATGATCACGCTCGCCCTTGACGCGCGCCTGAGCGCTCCGTCTGAAACGAGCATGGTCGAAATCCTGGGGTCCCTTGGGTTGAGTCTGCTTGCGGGAACCGTGGCGTACCTCGTTCGGACGACGGCCGCACACCGACGAGGGTGAGAGGAGCAACTCGTACTGGAGTGCACCCCTGGGGCGTGACCGCGTAAACAGCGTGGCTTGAAAGCTGCGTCAAGGGGCGCCTACCCGGACGGCTTTGGAGGTCAGCCGATGAGCACGCGGCGCAAAGCGCGGGCAACGGGAACGCCGTTCTTCTTGATGGTGCATACCATCAGGTGCGTCCCGCGGTAACGGGTGGACTCCATGTTCACGGCCTGTCCATGGTTACGTCGCCAGTAAGTCTGCCCCGCCCCGTAAGCTTCCCCGCCGTTGTTCACGACCTCCCACTCAACCTCGAAGGGCGGGGGCACAGTGTGCTCGACCTTAAACCGCAGGTGCCAGCCTTTCGGAAGTTTGCGCAGGCTGTTGTACTTCAACTTCCACGGTCCACCTTCCCGAGCGGCCACGTGTGTCACCAGCCGGATGCTGTGCGCGGCGATGGGCAGCAGTTCGTTCGCGCGGGGGTTCGTGTACTCCCCGCGGGGCTCCCAACCCGGGTAGGCGGACCCCATGTTCTCCAGGGTGGCCTCATCCTCGGAGTCGATGAACGACACCCAGTCGAACACGTACGACTTCTTAACCCGGACCTCGTTCTTATACTGGCGCCGGTACTCCGCACCGCGCCGGAGGATGAAGTCGTCTGGGATGGATAGCAGGTCCACAATGCCCTCGCCGAGGCCCAGTTCATCCGCACCGACGCTCTGCTGTACCTTGGCGGCGAAGTCTACTGGGAAGCCCGTGGCTTTCACCTCGGAGGTCCCGAGGACCCCGTACTGCCCCCATAGGGCGGTGCCGTACTCGATGCCCACCCGCATCTTCACCGGGGCGTCGAAGATGCCCTGCTCCATCAGGAAAGTGCTGACATCATCACGGATTAGGGTGAGGAGATATGCGCCCGCACGCAGGGCCCGCGTGGCCCCCAGGCGGGGGTCCTCGCCCGGCGCGCCGAAGAAGGCCATCACCCCATCGCCTGGAATGTTGTGGACGTGCCCGTCGAACGCGTGTACCGTGTCCACGGCCGTCTTGATCACACGTGCTTTGATCTCCCGCACCTGGTCGAGGGGGAGGAACAGCGCGTACTTCGTGAAGTTGCGCAGGTCCGCGAACATGGTCGTGACGGGCGCCTCGCGGGTCTCGTCGGGGCGCGGGTCGAAGCCAGGGTGTCCCCCAAGCGTGCGCACGGCGGACAGCAGCCCGGCCTCCCGCAGGAGGGTGATGGTCGGCTCGGCGTACGAGCGGATGCCTGACGAGCCGCCAGGCTGTACGGACTTGGCAATGGTGCGGCCGCGGCTGAGGTCTTGCAGGTTGTCTCGCGCCACGGCACGCAGCGCCTCACGAACAGTTCTTGCCATCGATCAGCCTCCCAGGTTGAATAGGGCTTTGAGGTAGAAGAGGACCAGGCCCAGCCCGAAGGCGAAGAGGGCATGACGGACGAACCGCAGGGCGCGGGTGACGCGTTGCGTCTTGACGGTGCGGATGTAACTGAGGAGCAGTAGTTCCTTCATCAGCCGCTGGTTGAGGTCCTCCTCGTGCGCGGCGCCCAGCGTGGAGGCGTACTGCGGCAGGGAGACGCACAGCCTGACGTCGGGATGGGGGTTTCGGAGGAGTTCGCCGAGGGTGAGGCGGCGTGACAGGCCGTCTGGGAAGAACAGCTGCCGCTGCGTGTCGTCGAGTTCGAAGGCGTCTGCGCCGTCAATGTGCTGGACGGGTTGACTGACCGGCACGACGGCCTTGGCGGCCATGAACACGGCGAGGGCGACCAGGACCGCTGAGGTGAGGAAGGCGGCTTCCGCTCCCAGTTTCAGCCACAGGCCGGCCGCGGTCACGCCTGGGCCTGGTGTGGTGAACGCCTGCTGCACGGTGGTCCGCAGCACCTGTCCCCCGATGACGTCCCCCACCTTCGGGTACGCGGCCAGGGCGGAGGCGGCGATGGTCAGCACCACGGCGATCACGCCCGCCTTGGACTCCGTGAAGCGAAGGGTCTCCTGAACGTCACTGATGGCCGCTAAAAGAAATTCCCGTTTCTCCGAGTGGAGTGCGGGTGGTGAGGGAGAAATCGTCATCCGGTTCATTATACCTGGGGCATAACCACGCCCCGTGGTTCGTGAAATGGCTTATTGACAGTTCATTCGACGTTCCTCTGGGCGGCCGAATCTCTGTGTGCAGTAAATGCTGTAGTTGGTGATGTCACTTGCAGCGAACGTGCGGCCTAGGCGTGTCGACCTGGGTCCATAAGGTTCGCGTAGTGGCTGGAGGTGCCGGGCAAGCTTCTCACAGCGAGTCCCGCTTTATTCGGACCATGCGAGGGGCCTTCGCTGTACGCGCCATTGAAGTTGATAGCGTGAGGACGCGCACTCACGTCCATCCCGTCGTGCGGGTCGGTCTGCTCTATGAAGCTTGGGGCTGCCTGGCGTTGGACGTACCGCTGTGCCGCCACAAACGGGCGGCGAGGTGAGGCTAGCTGCGGGACAGGCGCGTAACATGTTCCTCGCAGGTCGCGCCGTGTGCGCGGGCGACGGTCGCCGCGGCCACAAGAAGGCGCTCTTCCGAAGAGCGAAAAACTACGCGCTGTCGAAGACCTCTTGTGCTCTCCTATGAGGCGTATGGGCGTCGACATCTACTTCAGCGACCACTTCAAAATTAGTCCTGATGTACTGGAGGAGTACGGCGCGCTGGACATCTCCCTCATTAACGACCTGCCGATGTTCGTGGACCCGTTCCTGCTCTTCGAGAGCGACTCACCCGAACTGAACCAGCTGCACGAGGACATCGTCCGGTACGTGAAGTACCTCCGCGACCTTGTGAACGGCCCCAAGCCCCTGTCGGCTCCCACTGTGGAGCGGTTGTTCTACTTCCCTGAGGTGAAACAGAACTGGTTGGGGTTCAGCAAAACGGGGAACAGTGGCGCTGGGCTGGGAAAAGCGTTCGCGCAGTCGATGGTCAGGAGTATGCGGGGGGCGCTGAAGAACTTCGGTGAGGAGGGCATTTCCGAGTCGGCGCACATCGAGAAGTTCGCGCTAATCAAGGACGGGGTGGGCCGCGACCTGATCAGCGACTTCACCGTGAACCTCATCAAGCGGTACCTGCTGGAATACACGCAGACGTTCGCCCAACGGCACCTCCAGCCGTCCCAGTGCCGGACGTTCGGCGTGAACAAGGTGGAGTTCGACTACGAGAAGCAGGTGTGGACACGCCGGACCTTCGTGCTGCCCGTCTACAAGCGTGACTTCGTCCTCCTGACACCCAAGGCCATCCTCACGCGCGACGAGACGTGGATCAACCGCCCGGACATGCTGGAACGGTTCCTCGACATCGTCGTCGCCATGCGGGACACGCAGTTGCGTCAGGCGCTCGCCGACCTGCTCCTCGACGCCGTGGTCGAGAAGCGCGGCATAAGCAAGTCGGACATCGGCGAACTCGGGACCACCCTGCTGGAGCGGTACCCGCAGATCCTCGACGAGTACATCAAACTCAAGGAGGACAACGGCGAGGGCGCCGTGTCCGTGAGCGCCGAGAAAGTCCAGCGGGTCGAAGCGCAGTTCATCCTCGCCATCCGCGAGATCGTCGAGAAGCTGGCGGAGCTGGGCTTCTACGCCATCCCCTCTCTGCCGAACAAGATCGGGGCGAACTCCTACGAGGAAGCGATGCAGCGCGTCACCTACCTGCGGTCCGTGATCGAGGACAAGGACGGGTATCGCATCTTCTTCAAGGACGGGCAGCGCAGCGTCAAGGAGGACGACATCCAGATCATGTTCCGCCTGACCTGGCTGGGGTCCCCTTTCGACGTGAACCGCGAGGTGAACAATGGGCGCGGGCCAGCGGACTTCGTGGTCTCCCGCGGTGCGGCGGACAAGACCATCGTGGAGTTCAAGCTGGGGTCGAGCACCAGCCTGAAGCGCAACTTGCAACATCAGACGGACGTGTACGAGAAAGCCGGGGACGCGCAGAGGAGCATCAAGGTGGTGCTGTGCTTAAACCCGTCGGAAATCGCCAAGGTGAAGGGGGTCCTGCGGGAGCTGAAGCGTGAGGGGGACGAGTCGGTGGTCATCATCGACGCCACGCCCAACAAATCGTCCGGGTCGAAGGCCGACGGAAGCTCTCCGACAACGGAAGGGAACGCCTCCTGATGGGCGAGGGTCAACAAGCGAACGCGAGTAGGAAGGTCCTGGATTAGTTTCTAGCGCTTCCCGGGCCATGCGTGTATAGGTGAATCTGCGGCGTGAACTTCCCAGCTCAGGATGATTCAGACGCTCTCAGGGTGATAGCAAAACCTGGCCGTTTCCATCTGCTTCAACCGGTGCTTGTCCGCTCAAGACGATCTCGGCGCCAAGTGCAAGTAGCGATACTGAGCATCACCTGCACAGGCTGCTGACGCGGAGGCGCCGGCCTGTGGGATGCCTAACGTCAAGACGGCAAGGGCTCGATCTAAGGTCAACTGATGGGCTGAGAACGAGCCCCAGGCGGCCTGCCCCTCTTAGTCTGACGCTGGCATTGTTTCCCCAGGCCCTGCCACAGCGTGCCCAATTTGTGCCCAAACCCTTGGGTATAATTGGCTTCGACCTGGTCGCGCGTCGAATTTAAGCAGACGTACGGTTACAGAAAAAACGTGTCTGGAACGGCTTCCTTGAGCGCGAGGTGTGTCGAAGCGGTGCGTATAGCAACGTTGGCCCAGTCGGCTGAAAATCGTTGGGTCGCCGGTTCAAGTCCGGCCCTGGCCACCAACCCAGAAAATGCCCGTCTAGGACGGGCATTTTCGTTTTGGACTCGTCACAATGAGCGACATGAGAATCGCGGGATAGTGTGCTTCCCATAGCGAAGTTCCAGAGCAAACGATTCGGATTCTCTGCTCACTGAAGCCCAGAACAGATGCCGTCGAAAGGAGCAGCCATGCACCTCGACGAACTCTGGCAGCGGCATACCCGGCACCTCAAGCTCCGCAGGCGCAGCCCCTACACCCTGACGTACTACGACGCCACCGCCAGGGCTTTGCGGGCCTACCTGGAAACCCAGGAGCACTGCCTGCGGGCCGAGGCCGTCACCGTGGGAGACCTTCGCGGCTTCATGGAACACCTTGAAGCGAAGGGTCTGGCCGAAGGGGGGATTGACGCGCACTACCGGGCGCTCAAGGGCCTCTTCGAGTGGGCCGTGAAAGACGAACTCCTGGACCGCAATCCCACCACCCGTCTGGAACGCATCAAGAGGCCCCAGAGGCTGATGGTGACGCTGAGCGGCGAGGAGTACCGCCGAATGCTGGCCGTCGCCCGAAAGAGCCCTTTCCGTGACCGGGAGACAGCCATCGTCGTCACCCTGTTCGATACCGGGCTCCGGCTGGCCGAAGTGGCAAGCCTGACCGTGGAGGACGTGCGCTTCACTGATGGCCTCATCCGGGTCATCGGCAAGGGAAACAAGGAGCGGGTGGTCCCCCTGGGGCAGATGGCCTCCGAGGCACTGGACCGCTACATCCGCAAGAGCCGCAAGCCGCGCCACGCCTTCACCCAGCACGTCTTCCTGGGCCGGGTGGGCACGCCGCTGACCCGCTCTGGGGTCTCGCAGGTGCTGGCCGACCTCGCCCAGCAGGCCAAGGTTCCCAGGGCACACGCGGCCCCCCATGCCTTCCGGCGGGCCTTCGCCGTGAACTACCTGCGGAATGGGGGGGACGTGTTCTCGCTCCAGCATGTGATGGGCCACTCCAACCTGGACATGACCCGCCGCTACGTGAACCTGCTTCCCGAAGACCTGACCAGGGTTCACGCCCAGGTGTCGCCTGCCGACCGCATGGACGCTGCCAAGACTGGGGGCCGCCGATGAGCGACCGCCAAACGCGAGAGGGCACCTTCAGCGAGGAGCAGCGGACCCGGTTCACGACGCTGGCTGTTCGGCGGAATCTGAGCCATGTCCGCTGGCGGGAGGTGAACCCCTACGGCATCACCAATCCCGTCTCTGTGGGGCTCCAGCTTGCCGCGACGCTGCTGCTCTGGATAGCCACCAGTCCCTTGGAGCAGGCCATGAACGAGCTGGACGGTGACCCGTTCAACCCGAAACTCAAGCGGCACTGGGGCGAGCCAGACTTCCAGCCGGACCATCCAGAGGGGCTGCGGGCCAACCTGCCCCGCTGGCGGGAAGCCATCGCGCAAGGTAAGGTCGAGATGGTGCTGGGTGGGGACGGCTGGCACGTCATCGGGCTGCGGGCGCGGCTGGGTGAGCCGGGTGGGGACAGCCCCGTGTGGGAGATGACCCTGGACCGGGAGCGCCTGGAGTTCATCGTGGACACCCTGGCCTGGGCACTGCCCTTCTGGCGTACTCCCATCACGCTGCCAGCGCCATCCGCAGCAGATGCAGGACATTCCGAAAAGACGCGTAAGGGCAAAAAGGGGAATCCGGCTGAACCCAGAGATTAGGCTTCCACAGCGCCGTCGGAATGCAGTACAGATGCTGGAGTTCTCCACCTTCCTCAATGACGAGCACCAGGAAGTCGGAGTCTGCGTGGAAGTCCTTGGTGTACCGGTACCGGGCATGGTTTGAGCTGCGCTTCGTGTTCAGCCGGAAACGGTAGCGCCCTGCCTGGGGCTTCTCTGAGGTCTTGACCTCCAGGCGCAGCGAACCGGACTGGAGGTCGAAGGGATGACCGTGGGGCATGACCACCGCAGGTAGACCTCCCCGGCGGAGGGCTTCGGCCACAAGCTGCTCGCCCCGTCTGCCGAGGGTATTGCGGTGGTCGTTGCTCCCCAGGCCGAGTTGCTTCTTGTACCGCTTGACCTGGGCGAGGCTGACGCCAAGTCGGTCGGCAAGAGCCTGGTTCTTCAACCCCTGGGCGTGGCTTTCCAGCAACAGGGCTGTCATCGATGGGGTGAGATAGGACTTTCTGGACATAGGGACCTCCGGAAAAGGAAGCCGCCCAGCAGAAACTGGGCGGTCGAGATGTTTGGGTGGAATGGCGGAGAAGAAGAATTTGGATTCAAGAGAAATCTATTGGCTGAGAAAAGAGTTGCCCCTTGTGGCCGCGTCCGCGAAGGCGACATTTGCCCGGTTCGGAAGACGTGGTGAAGCCCCTTCCACACGTTTGACGCACCCGTTGCGGGGGACTTCGCAGTATTTCTCCACGCAGATGGGTGGATAACGCGGAGGTGTCCCCTTTCATGGGCAATCCGGCTGCGCAGCAGCCCCGGCGAAGCCGGAGACTGCGCGGCAAAGCGGGAATAGCCGGACAGGAATCTCGATTCAGTGGGGTTGAGGGGCGGGGGGGGGACCCGCAACCCTGCCGCCTGTCCGTGTTGGGGGGCTCGTCGAATTAGGGGAGGGGGGGAGGGTCCGGAGAGCGAAAAGCAACCGTGGGGCCGCCTATTTTTAGGGGAAGGACTTGGTTCCTGCTCAATCCAACTACTACAGCGTTCATTTAATACGAATGGCTTCGTAGTGCCGTCCTAGCGTCCGGCGGGCGACCTGGGTGGAGAACTGCCAGTTGAGGGTGACGCCCGC
>NZ_JALJZW010000010.1 GCF_024171495.1 Deinococcus sp. HSC-46F16 | reverse complement strand
TAGAGCACTACCTTGCCAAGGTAGATGTCGCGAGTTCGAATCTCGTCTCCCGCTCCATCCCCGCCCCCACCCCACGGTGGGGGCTTTTGTGTTGGGGCTCGCCGCTTAGCGTTTCGCTCCCACCTCTTTTGTCGCGCGGCAGATGCGGCAAGATAGCTCTGTGTTTGAGTTTGAAATTCACGCCCGCGACGGGCGTGCGCGGACAGCTTCTTTTGTGACGCCACATGGCACGGTTCAGACGCCGATGTTCATGCCGGTCGGTACTCAGGGCTCGGTCAAAGGCGTCAGCCCCCAGGAACTCAGGGACGTGGGCTCGCAGATGATTCTGGGCAACACTTACCATCTGATGCTGCGGCCCGGTCCCGAATTGGTCGCGGCTCATGGGGGCCTGCCTGGATTCACGGCTTACCCTGGCCCCTTCCTCACGGACTCCGGCGGCTTTCAGGTGATGAGCCTGGGCCATATGCGCAAGATCACTGAAGAAGGCGTAACGTTCAAAAGCCATCTGGATGGGAGCAAGGTGTTGCTCACGCCGGAGCGCAGTGTGGCGGTGCAAGAGGCGCTGGGAGCGGACGTCATTATGGCGTTTGACGAGTGCCCACCCTTTCCGGCCGAGCCCGAGTACATTCGCCGCAGCCTGGAGCGGACCGTGCGCTGGCTGGAGCGCTGTGAGGCCGCCAGAACTCGCGAGGACCAGGCACTCTTTGCCATCGTGCAGGGTGGAATCCATCCCGAACTGCGTGAGTTGAGTCTGCAAAAGACGCTGCCATTCGCCACCCCAGGTTTCGCCATCGGCGGGTTGGCGGTCGGGGAATCCAAGGAGGAGATGTTCCCGGCCGTTGCCTTCACGGCCGAGCGGCTGCCCGAGCACAAGCCCCGCTACCTGATGGGGGTGGGGCACCCCGAGGATCTGGTTGCGGGGATGGCCCTCGGAGTGGACATGTTCGACTGCGTGTATCCCACACGCACCGGACGGTTCGGGTATGCCTTGACGGATCATGGGCGCCTGAACATGAATTCCAGCGCTCCGCGTCAGCAACTCGGCCCCATAGACTCTGACTGCGACTGCTATGCCTGCCGTCACTACTCCCGGGCGTATCTGGCCCACTTGGTCCGTGCCGAGGAGATGCTAGCCCCGAGAATGCTCTCGCTCCATAACCTCCGGTACCTCCACCGGCTGGTGGAACGGGCACGGTCAGCCATCGAAGCTGGACGTTTTACCGAGTGGGCCACGGCGTGGGCGGAGCAGTATTTCGCGAAGGGAATCCCAGATTGGTTTCGTCTCGCCCTGGATACAGGACGGCACTCCGGACACAGGGAGCTGATGCCATAGGCTGAGCGCAGTCTGCCAGAGCACAAAGCCTTCACGGTTAGGTCAGAAAGGGCGCTTCTCGCTGCCCTCAGCGGATTTATCACTGTCTCAGGGTTGACCCATACTTCTTCACACAGGTATCATCCCGTTGATCTGACTTTCTGAGGTCTCAGGCCGAGGGGTGTCAGGTTGCGCGGAAGAACGCGGACGGCGGCTCACTCCGGGAGAGGAAACTCGGCAACTCGCCCCACCGTCTACTCCAGTGCCCGACGTGGTTCTCGCGCGACGTTTTGGGGGTTTTATGAAGAAGAGCCTGCTCGTTCTGACTGCTGCGCTGTCCTTTGGGGCCGCTGCGGCGCAGACCACCGCTCCGGCGACGGCGCCCCAGGTGTCCACGCTGACCGACGTGCCTGCCGGTCACTGGGCCAAGGACGCGATCGACCGTCTCGTCAGCCAGGGCATCATCCTGGGCTACCCCGATGGCACCTACCGGGGCACCCAGAACCTGACCCGCTATGAGGCCGCCGTCATCATCGCCCGCCTGCTCGATCAGGTCCGCACCGGTCAGGTTGTCATCGACAACACCGAGACCCTGACGGCGCTGCAAAACGCCATCCAGGAACTCGCCGCCGACCTGACGGCCCTGGGTGTTCGCGTCAGCGACCTCGAGGAAAACGCGGTCAACCGTGACGACTTCACCCGCCTGGAGGCCCGCGTCGAGGAACTGGCCGCCGCCAACGGTGACGCCGCCGCCATCGCCGCGATCCAGACCCAGATCGAGGAACTCACGGCCCGTGCCGACGAGTACGACACCCTGCGCGGCGACATCGACGACAACGCAGCCCAGATCACGGCCCTCAACGAGCTGACCGTCCTGCTAAATCAGGACATCCTGGACCTCCAGGACCGCGTCAGCGCCGTGGAGACCGCCCAGGCCGACTTCGTGACCCGCAGCGACTTCGACAACCTCGCGGGCCGCGTGACCGCTGTCGACGCGCGCGTGACGGGCGTCTCCAACCGCGTGACGGCGCTCGAGAACGCTCCGCGCTTCAGCGTGGTGGGCACGCTGAACAGCCTGGGCTACGGCAGCCTCGCGCTGGTGAGCGGCACGGACAACTTCGACGTGGACCGCCTGACAGACGCCACGTTCGCTCAGGGAATCTTCAGCAACATCGGTACGGGGCGCGACATCTCCGTTGCTGACACCAACGGCTCGGCATTCAGCGCCCTGGGTTCGTTGAGCTTCGGCGTGCGGGCCAGCAACCTGGCGACCACCAACGGGTCGATCATCGTCAACAACGCGGCGATCAACTTCCGTATTGGCAACGCCAACGGCGGCAACAACGCCTTCAACGTGAACGGCGGCGCCCCGCTGGTCAGCATCAATGACATCACGGCCGACGGTACCATCGGTGGCCAGAAGTTCAGCGCCCGTTACGCGGCCTACGACAGCACCTTCAAGTTCAGCGACTACCTGTTCAACAACAGCACGGCGCTGGGTGTGACCAGCGCCAACACGCGGCGCGGGCTGGTCGTGACCCTGCAGGCCGACACGCTTCCCCTCAAGCCCAGCCTGACGGTGGTGGCGGGGAACGCCCGTGGTGTGGCCATGACCGGCAACCCGGCCAGCACCACCCCTGCGGCTCCCTCGGCGACCACTCCTGTTCCGGCGACCCCCCCCACGGCCAACTACTACGGCGTGCGTGCCGCCGTGAACCCCGGTGGCCTGGGTACGGTGGGTGTGTCCTTCGCGCAGGTGGACAACAACCGCACCGCTTTCGGCACCGATTACAACCTGAAGGTCGGCCCGGTCGCCATCAAGGGTGAAGGCGTGCTGAGCGCCCGCAACGAGCCGCAGAACGCCATCCTGCTGGGCAACGGTCAGGGCTTCATCCAAAATGCGGACCGCGCCTTCTACACGGACGTGACGGGTGACCTCGGTATCGCCAAGTTTGGGGCGAACTACCGCACCATTGACTCGACCTACGCCGTGTTTGACGCTGCGGGCAACCGGATCGCCAACGCGGGCATGTCCACCACGGACAGCATGCCCTACGCCCCTGGCCAGACCGGCTTCGGCGCGGCCCTGGGAACCAACGTCGGGCCGGTGGCGCTGGGCGCCTACGCTGACCGCTACACGGTGACCACCACGACCATCAACCGCCAGAACACCGCGACGTTCGCCGATGACGTTCGCCAAGTGACGGCGGGCAGCACCGTCCAGGGCTTCGGCGTGAAGGCAGGCGCCAAGCTCGGTGCGCTGGAACTCGTGGGCTTCTACAACAACGCCACGGTCGACGGTAACGCTGTGCGCAGCGCCGATAACCTCGGCAACGCGGGCATGGGTATTGCCAACGTCCCGCGCACCATGACCAGCACCTTCGGTGCCCAGCTCAGCCACGACGGCTCGGCGCAGAATGCGTTGGTGCGTAACCTGAACTTCACGGTGGGTGACGCGTACTACTACAGCGATCCCCTCAACGAGTTCTACGCCTACGCGGACTACTCGACCACGGTGGCGGGCATCACGCTCCAGCCGCTGGTGCGCTACCAGCTCCTGACCGACCGTCTGATCAATGACCGGAGCACTCCTGCCGACGGAATCGTTGATGACGAGACCGAGAACACCATCAAGTACGGCATCAAGCTGAGCACGGCGACCCTGACCGGCCTGCCCCTCCAGCCCAGCCTGTACGCGAACGTGGTCAACCGCATCACCAACAGCGGCACGGCCTTCGGGGTGGGCGACACCACGACCACCGAGCTGCTCGGTCAGGTCGGCGTGAGCCTCAACCAGTTCCTGGCGCCCAACGCGTCGGCCAGGGTCGGCTACTCCTACTACCAGGGCATTAATGTCGCGTCCTCGACTCTGGGCGACTACTACGCCAACGGCGTCGCCTTCAGCGCGGCCGACAACCGCATCGCCAATGAACGCGGCGACCAGAGTGGTTCGGTGAGCGGTGTGTTCGCGCAGCTCGGCTACAACAGCCTGACCGCCAACTACGGTATCTTCCGTCACAACGACTTCGATACCAACGCGACCAGCGTGGCGCAGGGCTTCCGCGTCAACTACACCTTCCGCTTCTAAACCTGCTCGCGCAGGACAGGGGACCCTCCGGGGTCCTCTTTTTTGTGGGTGGGTCAGGCGCACTCTAGAATCGCCGCATGTTGCCTGTGTTTGGACACACCAACCCCGATACGGACGCCGTCACTTCGGCCCTCGTCTATGCCCGGCTGCTGACCCGGCTGGGCACGGAGGCGCAGGCGTACCGTCTGGGAGAGCTGAATTTCGAGACCCCTTACGTGCTGCGGGAGGCGGGGGTAGAAGCGCCTGAGCTGCTGCCGGACCTTCCAGCGGGGACTGCCGTCGCCTTGGTCGATCACAACGAGAGTGCGCAGTCGGCCGCCAACCTGACCGAGCTGACCGTGACCCATGTGGTGGACCACCACAAGCTGGGGGACCTGACCACCGCGCAACCCGCCTTGCTGCGCTTCGAGCCGGTGGGCTGCACGGCGACCATCCTGCTGGCCATGCACCGGGAGGCGGGACTGAGCATCGAACCCGTGGACGCTCGGCTGATGCTCAGCGCCATTCTCAGCGACACGCTGCACTTCCGCAGCCCCACGACCACGCCGAGGGACCGGGAAGCGGTGGCGTTCCTGGCTCCCATCGCGGGCGTCGGGGACGTAGAGGCCTACGCCCTGGCGATGTTCGCGGCCAAGAGCGACTTGGGCGACACGCCCGCCGAGACGCTGCTGCGGATGGACTACAAGGTCTTTCCCTTTGGGGATGCCAGCCAGCCCCAGCGTCTCCAGACCTGGGGCCTCGGCGTGATCGAGACCACCAACCCCGGCTACGTGCTGGGGCGTCAGGTCGAGCTGCTGGAGGCGATGGACCACGCGAGGGCGGAAGGCGGCCTGAACGGGATCCTGCTCTCGGTGGTGGACATTCTGCGCGAACACAACACCACGCTGGTGCTCTCGGCCACCGAGGAAAAGGTGCTGCGGGAAGCGTTCGGCGTCGAAACGCAGCAGGGCCGCGCCGACCTCGGGAACCGCATCAGCCGCAAAAAGCAGCTTGTGCCCTTGCTGGAGGCTTATTTCGCTCCTCAGGCCTGAGGCCGCGCCCCGCCCTATCCTGCGGCCATGAGTGATCTGGACTGGCTCTTTGCCCGGCAGCGCTTCGGGATGCATCCCGGCCTGGACCGGGTGCAGGCGCTGCTGACCCGGCTGGGTGAGCCGCAGCGGCGCTTCCGGAGCGTGCTGGTGGGCGGAACCAATGGCAAGGGCAGCACGGCGGCCTCGCTCGCCGCGATGCTGACCGCCTCGGGGACCCGCGTGGGCCTGTTCACCAGCCCCCACCTCACCCGGTTTGCGGAGCGGTTCGTCGTGGGTGGGCGCGAATGTTCCGACGAGCGGGTCGGGGACACGCTGCGCCGGGTGCGCCCCCACGCCGAGGCTGCCGAAGCCTCTTTCTTCGAGATCGTGACGGCGCTGGGCTGCCTGCTGTTTGCGGAGGTCGGGGTGGAGATCGCCGTGCTGGAGGTGGGCCTGGGCGGGCGGCTGGACGCCACCAACGCCCTGGAGCCGGACCTCAGCGTGATCACAACGGTGGCGCTCGACCACACCGAGATTCTGGGTGGGACCCTGGAAGCCATCGCGGAGGAGAAGGCGGGCATCCTCCGTCCGGGGCGCCCGGCCGTCACCGGGGTGGCCCCGGCCCTCTGGCCCCGGCTGGAGGCTCGGAGGGCGGACCTGTGGGCACTGGGCCGTGAGGTACGGGTGGAGGCCCAGCCCAGGGGGTGGGACGGCTGGGACCTGCGGGTTGGGCTGCCGGACGGGACCCTCGAGCTGCGGACGCCGCTGCTGGGCAAGCATGGTGCGCACAACGCGGCGCTCGCGGCGGCGGCAGCCTGGCGACTGGGGGTGGACGGCTCCGCCATCCGCGCCGGGGCCGCCGGAGTGCTCTGGCCGGGGCGGCTGGAGGCGCTGCCGTGGCAGGGCGGGCGGGTACTGCTGGACGGGGCGCACAACCCGGCGGGAGCACACGCCCTCGCGTCGGCGCTGCGGGACCTGGGCGCGAGCCCTCTGCCGCTGATCTTCGGGGCGGCGTCCGGTAAGGACGTGGCCGGGGTGGCCTCGGCACTGCGGGAGGCCGCCTCGGAGGTAATCCTGACCCGTGCCCGCCTGAGTCCACGGGCGCTTCCTCCAGAGGAATTGGCTCCCCACTTCGCGGGCTTGCCCGTGCGCCTGGCCGACTCGCCTCAAGACGCTCTCGCCCTGCTGCCGGAAGGGGGCGACGCCGCCGTGTGCGGCAGCCTCTACCTTATCGGGGAGGTGCGGCCCCTGCTGCTGGGCGAGGTGCCGGAGGCCCGGGAGCGCTGGCAATAGCAGGCCCTTTCAATCGGGAGCCCCCGCGCCGGAGCCGGGGGCAGGGAAGGGTGAGACTCAGACCGCGTGTCTCCGTTCGGCCTGGGTCACGAGATAGGCGCGGGTGGCGTTCAGCCAGGCCCGAGCCAGTGGGCTCTGGGGATGCTGGCGGTCTTGCAGCGCCCGCAGGCCCACGCTGAGGTGCCGCTCGATCTGCCGGATGGCCCCCAGCCCCCCCTCGTTCTCGGCCTCGATCAGGGTGTTGAGGACGGTAGTGGGGTGGGCATGGCCGCTGCGGATGCTCGCGGCGATGATGTCGAATGCACGCATGAAGCCCTCCTGGGGCGGGTGGGCGGAAAAGGGGACGGCGGGCAGAGGCCCTGATCCTAGCAGGCCTCCTCGGCGGAGGCAAGAAGAACGTGCCTTTATTCTGTATTGACCGTATCAGGGCACGGTGTTACACTCCGACTGGGAACGTCCGGTTCTGTCCACAGGCAACTCGCCTGCCCGGAGCAGGGGACGTCCCGGGCGACCGCCGCCCCCCGGGGCAGTGCGCCGCCGCAGCCAAGGAGGTGAATGATGAAACTGCATGAACGGCTCCGCGAACTGCGCAGCGAACGCGGGCTGCGGCTCAAGGACGTCGCCGAGAGCGCCGGAATCAGCGTGCCCTACCTCAGCGATCTGGAGCGGGGCCGCACCAACCCCAGCCTGGAGACCCTCCAGACGCTGGCGGGCGCGTACACCATCACGGTCCACGACCTGCTCGAAGGCGTCGAGTTCTACGGCGACTCCACCGAGGGGGCGCTGCCCAAGGGCCTGGCCGATCTGGTGGCCGACCCCACCCTGGGTGCCCAGCTCACGCCCGACTGGATCCGGACCCTGTCGCGCATCGAACTGCGCGGCAAGCGGCCCCGTGACAAGGGCGACTGGTACGAGATCTACCTGCATCTCAAGCGAATCCTGGGCTAAGGTCCGGGTCGGAATCGGGGGCCAGGAGACCGCGTGTCTTCCGGCCCCTTTGCGTCGGCGCCGCCAAACGGGCTTACGGTGAGGTGCAGGGCGCGAATCTCAGCAGGTGGGGCAAGAGGGGGGCCGCTGCCTGGGGGCGGGATGACGGAGCCGAGCGCCGCCCCCAGGCTCAGGCGGCGAGACTTCGTCCATCTGCCCCGCCCCGGGTGAGCAGCAGCGTTCCGGCTCCCCAGGCCCCGCCCACGAGGGCCACCACCAGGGCCAGCGGCGGCACGGCGAGGCACAGGGCGAGCACCCCCAGCCCCAGCACGCTGCCCACCGTGTCGGGACGGGGCAGGCGCAGGCGGCACGCCACCACGCGCCCCACGTCGTAGGCGCTGACGCTCAGGCCGGTGGCGATCAGCAAGAAAGCCGCCGCGAGGGCAAACAGCCCCGGCACCAGCAGCCCGCTCAGTGCCAGGGCGAGGGCCGGGCCAAGCAGGACCGCGAGGGCCAGCACGCCCAGGGCCAGGGTCCGCAGCGGGGCGTGCCGTTGCCGCCGGGCCAGCAGGGGCGCGGCGCCCGTCACGAACAGCAGGCCCAGGGCACCCGCCGTCAGCGTCAGGAAGATGGGTCCCCAGGCGGCCCCCCCCAGCCAGCCCAGCAGGGGCCGGAAGGCCGAGGCGGTCGCCAGCCCCAGGCCGGTGGGCGGCGGGGTGTGCTGCGCCGTCGCGTCCCCGGGCGCCCGGCCCAGCAGGGCGTGGACCTGCCCCCGCACCTCGGCCCCAGGAGCGCGGCGCACGTCCCCGAAGAGGGTGACGACCTCGCCGTCCACCCTGGCGCCCGGCAGCAGCCGCACGTCGCCGCCCACCACGATCACGTTGCCCGCGACCGGCCCCCGCACCGTGCGGGTCTGGCCCAGGGTGACCCCGCTGTGTTGCGCGGCCTGATAGAGAGGCGGCAGGGTCAGCGCCGCCGAGAGCACGAACCCCCCCACGCCCAGCCGCTGCACAGCGGGCGTGGGCTTCCAAACGATCAGGGCGCTGACCAGCAGCAGCAGCCCCAGCCCCAGCCCCACCAGCGGCGAGAGCCCCGCGACCAGCCCCCGAAGCACGTCGGCCCCCGCCGCGAGGCCGGGCCACGCCTCGGTGACCCCCAGCAGCGTCAGGCCCACCAGCAGTCCCCCCACCAGCAGGGTGGGGGCAGGGTTGTGGGGGCGGGGTGGGGGTGAGGTGGGCGCGGCGCCCCGCGCGTCTGCGCCGATGCGGGCCGTGACGGAGGCGGCCAGCGAGCCGGGCAGGGAAGGGGAGACGGGGGAGGACCGCAGCGCCGCGCTCCAGGCGATCTCGCTCGCCACGGCCGGGGCCACCGGCCGCGCGGGTGGGGGAGGGGCGCTCAGCCGGGCCGACAGCCCCACCTCCCGCGCGACCTCGGCGGCGACCCGGCGGGACGGCACGGGGAGGGCACAGGCGGTCAGGTGGGCACTCCAGGCGATCTCGGAGGCCAGATCGGGGGCCAGGGAGTGGGCAGGCCGGGGCGGCTCCAGCGTCCGCAGCAGCGTCTCGGCGCGGGTCAGGCTGGCCCGCAGGCGCCCGAACTCGGGGTCGTGCGACAACGCGGCGACCTGCGCCCGCTCGGCCCCGGTCAGTTCACCGTCGGCCTCGCGGCGCAGCAGGTCGAGCCAGTCTCCCCGCTCTGCCGTCCCCATATCCTCTCTGTTACGCGGGTGGGACCGTCCCGGTTCCCGTGTCCGGCCGATGGTCGGGAGCCGTGTAGTCGCCGCTCTTTCCCCCGGCCTTGCGCAGCAGCCGCACGCCGTCGATGGTCAGGGCCTTGCTGCTCGCCTTGAGCATGTCGTAGACGTTCAGGGCCGCCACCGTCACGGCGGTCAGGGCCTCCATCTCCACGCCGGTCGGGGCCGTCGTGCGGACCGTCGCCACGACGCGCACGCCCTCCGGTTCCAGGGTGACCTCGACCTGCGCCCCAGTCACCGGGATGGGGTGGCACAGCAGCACGAGGTCGGCGGTGCGTTTGCTGCCCGCCAGCCCCGCCAGCCGCGCCACCGTGAGGGGGTCCCCCTTGGGGGTGCGGCCCGCCTCCAGCGCCGCGCGGGCCTCGGGCGGCAGGCGCACCCAGCCCTCGGCGGTGGCGCTGCGGGCGGTGGGGACCTTGGCGCTCACGTCCACCATGCGCGGCTCGCCGTCCCGGAAGTGGGTGAGGCCGGGGGCCTCCTGGGTCACTCGTCGTCCCCCGGCAGCTTCAGGTCGCGCAGCCCCGCGAAGGGGTTCTGCTTGGCGTGGACGGTGCCTTCGGGGATGCCCAGCAGGTCGTCGATCTCCTCGACGGGCACGCGGGCGCTGTGCTCGCAGGGGCCTTCATTGAGGTCGTGGCCGCACACCTGGCACAGTCCCAGGCAGTCGGGGGCGTGCAGCACGCTCAGCGGGGCGGCCAGCAGCGCCGTCTCCGCGAGGTAGGCGCTGAGGTCGAGGTCGGGATCGCCGAAGACCAGCACGTCCTCGCCGCTCTCGGCTTCTTCCAGGTGGGGGAGGGTGACGGCGGGGTCGTAGCGCAGCAGGGTCCCCAGCCGCAGCTCCAGCGGCACGGGCACGTCGCGCAGGCAGCGGGCGCACTCCATGACCAGCGTGGGCGAGAACTCGCCCTGAAGGTACATCTCGCCGCCGCCCAGCGGGTTGACGTCGATCTCATAGGGGGCAGGTTCGGCAAAGCTGAGGCGCTGCTCCTCGCCGCCCTGCTCGTAGGTGAGGTGGTCGAGGGTGCCCTCGGCGTGCGCGTCGGCGTCGCGCCGCAGGGCGGTTCCCAGGTGAATGCGGGGCGTGTCGGTCATCGGACCATGATAGGCCCGCCCTCACCGCAGGACGGGGGGCGGGGCACGGTCGGGTGCTTGGGCCACCCGGTTCAGGCCAGCTCGACGATGCTGCCGTCCGAGATGGTGAGCTTGTGGGTGCTGGGGACGGTGCGCCCCCCGCGCACCTGTGCCCGCACGCCGAGCAGGCAGTCCTGAAGCCGGGTGTGGACGTTCTCGATGCGGGCTTCGGCGTCCACCACGCTGTGTTCGACCTCGGCGTGGCGGATCACGCTCCCCTGGCCCACGCTGGTGAAGGGGCCGATATAGGCGTCTTCCACGACCACGCCCTCGCCCAGCAGCACCGGCCCCACGATCTTGCTGCGGACCACCCGCGCGGAGGCGGGCACGATCACCCGACCGGTCAGGCGCGACTCTTCGACCTCGCCCTGCACGTCGGGCGTGATCTGCTCGAGCAGCAACCGGTTGGCGTCCAGCAGGTCGGCGGGGCGCCCGGTGTCCTTCCACCAGCCCTCCACCCGCTGCCCCAGCACCCGCTCGCCGCGCTCGATCAGCCCCTGGATGGCGTCGGTGATCTCGTACTCGCCCCGGGCTGAGGGGGGCATGCCGTCCAGCACCCCGAACACCTGCGGGGTGAAGCAGTACAGCCCCGCCACCGCCATGTTGCTGGGCGGAGTCTTGGGCTTTTCCACCAGCCGTGTGATGCGGTCGCCGTCGAGTTCGGCCACCCCGAAGGCGGTGGGATCGGCCACTTCCACCAGGGCGATCACGGCCGCTGGCCCCTCGGCCTCGAAGCGCTCGATAAAGGGCCGCACCCCGTGTTCGAAGAGGTTGTCGCCCAGGTACACGCAGAAGGTGTCCCCGCCCACCCACTCGCGGGCGGTCAGGACGGCGTGCCCCAGCCCGAGTTGCTCGTGCTGGTCGATCAGGGTGACGTGGGCGCCGGGGGCCTGCTCCAGCGTCTGCTCGATCTCGGCGCGGGTAGCGTCCGAGACGATGATGCCGACCTCGGAGATTCCGGCGGCGAGCAGGGTCCGCAGCGCATGCACGATGATGGGCGCCCCCGCCACCGGGAGCACCGGCTTGGGGCGGGTGTAGGTCAGGGGACGCAGGCGGGTGCCCAGGCCAGCGGCGGGAATGATCGCTTTCATTGCCCGCATCATTCCACGCGGTCCCCCGGCGGCGACTTGAGAAAAGGTGCAGAGATCACCGCCCAGCGCGGCCAGCGGGCGCGGCCGGAGTCCGCCACGGCCCAAACAAAAACCCCCGCCGGGAGGCGGAGGCTTCTGTTCGTGGTGACCCCAACGGGATTCGAACCCGTATCGCTACCTTGAAAGGGTAGTGTCCTAACCGTTAGACGATGGGGCCACACCACTTCAGTTTGCTTTGGCGCAGGGCCTCCGCTGACTGCCTTTCAAGGGGCGCCGTTTCCGGCACGCACGGAAGAATACCGGTCAGCCGCACATTCGTCAACAGGGGGCGCGGTCGCAGGCCACGCCCCCAGGTGCCTCACATGTGCAGGGCGCGTTTGTCGGCGGCCAGTGCGGCCTCCTTGACCACTTCCGAGAGGGTGGGGTGGGCATGCACGGTGCGGGCGAGGTCCTCGGCGCTGCCGCCGAACTCCATGATGGCGACCGTTTCCCCGATCAGCTCAGAGACGTTGGGGCCGACCATGTGGACGCCCAGAATCTTGTCGGTGTCGGCGTCGGCCACGACCTTCACGAAGCCGCGCGGGTCGCCGTGGCCCAGTGCCCGGCCGTTGGCACTGAAGGGGAACTGCCCGGCCTTGACCTTCAGACCCTTCTCCTTGGCCTGCTTCTCGGTCAGCCCCGCCCAGGCGATCTCGGGCGAGGTGTAGATCACCCAGGGAATCACGTCGTAGTTCACGTGCCCGGCCTGTCCCGCCAGCATCTCGGCGAGGGCCACGCCTTCCTCTTCTGCCTTGTGGGCCAGCATCGCGCCGCCGATGACGTCCCCGATGGCGTAGACGCCGGGAAGGTTGGTGCGGTAGTGCCCGTCCACCTTCACGAAGCCGCGCTCGTCGAGCTCCAGCCCGACCGCCTCGGCCCCCAGGCCCGCCGTGTGGGGCACGCGGCCGATGGACACGATCAGCTTGTCGAAGCGGGCGGTGACCTCCTGCTCCTTTTCCGTGTAGGTGACGGTCACGCCGGACTCGTCCTGCTGCACCGCGCTGATCTGCACGCCGAAGTGGAACTCCAGCCCCTGCTTCTGGAACTGCTTGAGGGCTTCCTTGCTCACGGCCTCGTCGGCGGCCATCAGGAAGCCGGGGAGGGCCTCCAGAATGGTCACCTGTGCCCCCAGGCGGCGCCACACACTGCCGAGTTCCACGCCGATCACGCCCGCGCCGATGATGCCGAGTTTGCCGGGGACCTGCTCAAAGGCGAGCGCCCCGCTGTTTTCCACCACATGCCCGCCGAAGGGGGCCAGCGGCAGCTCGCGGGGGCTGCTGCCGGTCGCCACGATGACGTGCCGGGCGACGACTTCGGTTCCGGCCGCGTCGACGACCCAGCCGCCCTCGTCCTGCCGGACCAGTCGGCCCAGGCCGTGGAAGGAGGTCACCTTGTTCTTTTTGAACAGGTAGGCGATGCCCCCCGTCAGTTTGTCCACGACGCCTTCCTTGCGGCCCAGCATCTTGCCGAGGTCCACGCGGGCGCCGTCCACCTGAATGCCGTGTTCGGCAGCGTCGTGCTGAATCATCTCGAAGCGTTCGCTGGAATCCAGCATCGCCTTGCTGGGAATGCAGCCCACGTTGAGGCAGGTGCCGCCGAGGCTGGCCTTGCCCCCGCGCTCGAAGGCGTCCACGCAGGCCACCCGGAAGCCGAGCTGCGCGGCCCGGATCGCGGCCACGTACCCGGCGGGGCCGCCGCCAATCACCATCACGTCATATGCGTCCATACCGCCTCCGAGCGTACCACCCCCCTCCGGGGCGGATTGCGGCGCGTTCCCGAGAGGGGGACAGAAGGGGAAGGCCGCGCCGGGGGGAGTCCGGGCGCGGCTTGGGGGGGGTTGGGAGGGGGGTCGGAAAGAGCAGTGTGAAAGGGCGACTCCAGCCTGGGACGGCTGCGCCGTCCACCCCCACCCAGCCTCCCCCGCAAGGGGGGAGGAGCACACAGAGGGAGAGGCGGCTCAGCTCTGCAACGCCGCGTAGGCCGACGCCACCCGTGCGGCCACCGCCGCGTTGTGGCGCACCAGGGCGATGTTGGCCGCGAGGCTGCGGCCCTCCGTGATCTCCACGATGCGGCCCAGCAGGTACGGGGTCGTCTCCTTGCCCGTCAGCCCCAGGGCGGCCATATCCGTGAGCGCCTGCTCGATGTGGGGGGTGATCTCTCCGGCAGGAATCTCGGCGTCCTCGGGAATCGGGTTGGCGAGCATTACGCCGCCCGTCAGGCCCAGGGACCACTTGGCGTGCAGGACGCGGGCGGCCTCGGCTTCCGAGGCGACGGTCAGCGGCGAGGCGAACCCGCTGTGGCGCGAGTAGAAGGCGGGGAACTCCTCGCTGCCCAGCGTGATCGCGGGCACGCCCTGGGTTTCGAGGACCTCCAGCGTCAGGCCGATGTCGAGGATGCTCTTGACCCCGGCGCTGACCACGCACACGTCGGTGCGGGCGAGTTCCATCAGGTCCGCGCTGATGTCCATCGTCTCGCCTGCCCCCCGGTGAACGCCGCCCGTGCCCCCGGTGGCGAAGACGCGGATGCCCGCCAGCGAAGCGATCCGCATGGTGGACGCCACCGTGGTCGCCCCGTGCCGCCCCAGCGCCACCGTGACGGGAAGGTCGCGGGTGCTGATCTTCTGCACGTTCTTGTCGGTCGCCAGCAACTCCAGCTCGTCGGGCGTGAGGCCCACCTTGAGCCGCCCGCCCAGCACGGCGATGGTGGCGGGAACGGCTCCGTGCTCGCGCACGACGGCCTCCACGCCCCGCGCCATCTCGACATTCTGGGGGTAGGGCATGCCGTGGCTGATGATGGTGCTTTCCAGGGCGACGACCGCCTGGCCGCCCGCGAGCGCGTCGGCGACCTCGGGGTGGAGGTCGGTCAGGGCAGCGACTTCGGGGCGGAGGGGGGCAGAGGTGGGCATGGGGACTCCTTGGGGGGTGAGGGGCGGGGGCTTTAGGGCTGCGGGCGCCCGAGGCGCGAGCGCACGGCGGCGGTCGTGAGGGTGGGGGAGACAGTGTGCGGACTCTCGACGGTGAGGGCGGCGGCGGCGTGGCCGTGCCGGGCGGCCTCTTCCGGGTTGGCCCCGCCCAGCAGCGCGGCGAGGGAGGCGGCGAGCATCGCGTCCCCCGCCCCCGTCACGTCGGCCACGTCGGCAGACAGGGCGGGGAGTTCGGTCACGCCTTCCGGGGTGGACAGCAAGCTGCCCCGCTCGCCCCGGCGCACCCACACGGTGGCGATGCCCCGGCCGTGCAATTCGCTCGCCGCGTCCCGGAGCGCCTCCACTGTGTCCGGAACCGCCCGCCCCACCAGTGCCCCGAGTTCCCCGACATTCGGGGTGACGGTGTGGGGCGTGAGGCCCGACGCCAGTGCCGGAAGCAGCCGCGCGGCCTTAGGCTCGCTGACGGGCTCGAAGACCACCGGTACGCCCGCCTCGGTGCAGAGGGAGAGTAGGTGCGTCAGCGTCTCGGGGCTCAGGTTGCCGTCCGCGACGACCCACGCCGCTCCGCGCAATACCGCCCGGCGCTCCTGCAACGCAGTGGGGGTCAGCGCGTCCATGCTCCCCATCGCGGCGACGGCGATCAGCAGTTCGCCCCGGTCGTCCAGCACGGCCGTGTAGGTGCCGGTCGGGCCGTCCAGGCGCAGCACCGAGCGCACGTCCACGCCCGCCGCTTCCGTCTCGCGCAGCAGCAGGTCGCCGTGGGGGTCGCGGCCCACCGCCGTGATCAGGCGGGTGTCCACGCCCAGCCGCGCGAGGTTCTCCGCGATGTTACGGGCCACGCCGCCGGGGGCCTGGGTCCCCGTGCCAGGGTTGCTGGTGCCGGGCACGGCGGGCGCGAGCGTCCGGGCCTTGATGTCCATGTTCGCCCCGCCCACCACCACCACGTAGGGGGCCACGTCCGGGGCCACCACGTACCCGCGCCCCAGCAGCGCCCCCTTGCGAATCAGGCTGCTGACATGCACATTCACCGCCCCCCGCGAGGTGCCCAGCCGCCGGGCCAGTTCCTCGGGCGTGCTCAGCGGGGCTTCGCGGATCAGGGCCAGCAGGTCGCGTTCGCGGTCGGTCAGGGACGGGGGCATGGCTTAATCAGCATAAACCTCTTGAGAGGGGTTAAGCAAGAGGCCGATCTGCTCCTGTCGCCTCCCACAAGGCCAGCGTTTCCTGCGCCTCGTCCACATGCATCTGTTCGACCAAGGCCCCCTGGTAGGTCGCCACGCTGCGCCCTTCATTCCTTGCCTGGGTCCATGCCGCGATGAGGCCCCGCGCCACTTCCACCTCCGCCTCCGACACGCCGAAAGCCCGATTGGCGATCTCCACCTGGCCGGGATGGATGACCGTTTTGCCGGAAAAGCCCAGCGTCCGGCCCTGCTCGCACTCGTGCCCGAAGCCCTCGGGGTCGCGCACGTCGTTGTAGACGGCGTCCAGCGGCACCTTGCCGTGGGCGCGGGCGGCGAGGACCACCGCCGAGAGGGCGTGCAGGAACGGCGTCCGGGAAGGGTCGGGCCGGGTCCGCAGCGCCCGCGCGAGGTCGTTGGCCCCCACGATCAGGCCCGCCACGCCGGGGGCGTCGGCGATCTCGGCGGCGTGCAGCACCCCCCTTGGCGTCTCGATCATGGCCCAGAGGGGCACGCGCAGGTGCAGGTCGCGCACCACGCCCGCGTCCTCCACCTTGGGGAGCACCAGCCCGTCCGCCCCGGCCCGCAGCGCCAGTTCGCGGTCGGCATGTTCCCAGGGGGTGCCCAGGCCGTTGACGCGCACCAGCACGGGCACCCGCCACGGCGTCCGCAGCGCGGCGGCCACGTTCTCGCGGGCCGTGTCCTTGTGCTCGGGCGCGACGGCGTCCTCCAGGTCGAGAATCACGGCGTCCGCACCCAGCGTGCGGGCCTTCTCGATGGCGTGGGGCTTGTCGCCCGGCACGTATAACACCGAGCGCCAGGGCCTAACGCTCATGCTGCTCCTCCCTTCGCCGAGACCGCGCCGCGCTCGACGCGAGCAGGAAGGGCAGCAGGGCCAGCAGGAAGCGCAGGGGGCGTGTCATGCCCCCGATTATGGCCGCCCAGGTCCCCAGGCTGACGGCCAGATGAGGAGAGAAGACACGTGAGCTTCTGTTCACCATCATTCCGCAGGCGAGCCGGGAGCCTACGCTGGCGAGTGGAATTCCCCCACAACTCCGCGCGGCTCGCCCCTTTACACGAAGGAGGAACACTCATGTCCTACCGGCTTGCCCTGCTGGCCCTCGCTTCCCTCGGTGTCGCCTCGGCGGCGGCTCCGACCAACGTCAACGTGCGGGTGCCTCTTACCCTCAGCGTGCCCAATCCCTGCGCCCCCGGCGACACCGTGACCCTCAGCGGCACCGTGCATCTCGTCGGACAGGTGCGGACCGACGACTCCGGAACCACCGCGCGGCTGAATGTCAATCTCCAGAACTTCGGCGGGCGCACGGAAGCCGGGCGGCTCTACCGCGCCCAGCTCAATGGCAAGGCGACCCTGGACCTCGCCTCCACCCTGTTGCCCGCCACCGCCAGCGGCATGGTCAACGTGCGCCTCATCAGCCAGGGACCGACCGACAACTTCGGCTTCAAGCTGAAGTTCGACGTCTCGGTCGATCAGAACGGCAACGTGACTGTGACTCAGCCCACCGCCCTGCCCGAGGGCACTTGTAACGGGTAAAGTCCTCTCCGGTGTCCGCCCCTCTCTCCGGAGAGGGGTGATTTGTGGTCATTGACCCGCATCCCCCAGCCCCCAGATGCTCGCCGGGGCCAGTTCCAGCACGTTGCCCGCCGGGTCGTGAAAGTAGAGACTCTCGCCCCGCTCGCCCCAGGCGTAGCGGGTGACGGTCAGGCCGTGGCCCTCCAGCCGGGCCTGCCACGCGTCCGTCTCCTCGCGCCCGATGGTGAGGCAGGCGTGCCCGCCCGGCCTCCCCGCGTGCGGCGGCAGGTCGCCGGGTTGGGCGCTCGCCTCCGGATGGAAGATCAGCAGCATGCTTCCCTCCAGCCGGTAGAAGAGGTGCCGCCCCGCCACCTTGCCAAAGAGAGGCAGGCCGAGCACCTCCGAATAGAAGGGCTCGGCCCGGTCCAGGTCGTCCACGTAAAGGCAGGTCTCCAAGGCACGCATGGGGAGAGCTTAGAGGCTGGTTTCAATGGGGAAGTTTGAGGCCCGCATAGGCACTGAGATCGCGGCGCAGTGGGTAGACCATCGCGGCCGGGCTGTCCGGTTCCAGACCGAAGTCGCTGGCGGGGCGAAACCCGAACCGGGGGTAATAGGCCTCATGGCCCCACAGCACCACCATCGGTTCGGGACGCTCCTGAAGCCGCGCCAGCACCCCCCGCATCAGGGCACTGCCGATGGCCCGCCGCTGGAACTCGGGCAGCACGCTCAGGGGACCCAGCAGCAGCACGCGCCGGGGGCGTTCGGGCTGCTCCGGGTCGCCCTGCAAGTCGGTCGGGGACACGAGGACATGACCGACCACCCGGCCCCCGAGCTCGGCCACCAGGGACAGGTCCGGGAGAAATCGGCCGGAGGCGCGAATCTCCCCGATCATCTCGTTCTCGCGGACGCCGCCGTTGGAGGTGAAGGCCAGGCGGGTCACCTCGGCGATGGTGTCCGCGTCGGCCGGTCGCTCGGGGCGAAGGTGGACGGTCACGGCAGCAGCACACGCGGCGTCGGCCCGGGTCCCAGGGCGCGGCGCTGCACCTCGCGCAGGGTGGCGTCGCCGCTTTCCTGCACGCCGTGGCGCCGGAAGGAGGTGGCGAGGCTCTGGGCGTCGCGGGCGAGCAGGTCGCGGAAATTGGGGTTGGTGCGGGTGGTCAATTGCGGAAAGTCGATGATCGTCACGGTGTTCTCCCACCAGAGGAGGTTGTAGGTGCTGTAGTCGCCGTGGGCGTAGCCCAGCCGCAGCATGTTCGCCATGCCGGAGACGGCCTGGTCCCAGGCGCTGCGGGTCTCGGCGGGCGTCAGGGAGGCCTCGCTCAGGCGGGGGGCGGGCTGGTCTTCTTCCCCGATCAGGCGCATCAGGACGGCGGGGGCGGTCGCGCTGTAGTCAAAGGGCGAGGGGCCGACCAGCGGTTCGGGCACGCTCAGCCCCGCCTCCCAGAGGTGCCACAGGTGCGCGTACTCGGCGCAGACCCAGCCCTGATGCAGCATCTCTAGGCCCTTGCGGCTGCGGCCCGCCATCGCTTTGGCCGCCCGAGCGTCAGGGATATACACCCCGGCGCGGTAGACCTCGTCGCGCTGGAAGGAGCGGGCCTGAAGGTCGCGGTAGAGCTTGAGCAGCAGCGTGCCGCGCGGCCCACGGGCGACGTAGGCGGTGGCTTCCTTGCCGCTCTTGAGTTCGGCGAGAACTTCGTGGACGTGCCCCAGCCCCTTGAGCCGGGCGATCACGTCGTCTTCGGGGGTGCCCTCCCCCTCGGCGGTCAGGGCGGCGACGCGGCGGCGGCCCTGGGGAGCGCGGCGCTGGCGGCGGAATTTCTCCTCGCCGGGGGCGTCGTCGGTGTCGTGGAAGCGGCCCTTCATGGGCGCCCCGGGGGATTAGGGGGTGCGGTGAGACATGGTCCAGAGGGAAGATGCAGCAAAGCGGCTCCTGTCGGGTCGGGCGGGGGCGGCGGGGGGGGTCCCCTGGGTCGCGGTCCGGCGGACAATCGGGTTGTCGGTCATATGCAGCACCTCCTCTCGGTGATGTGCCCACCGTAGCAGGCAAATCCCACCTCTGCCACAGTTGGCGCGGGCGCTAGGCCATCAGGCGTACAGGAAAACCCCTCACCTTGCTGCTGCGCAGCGCCCCTCTCTCGGGGAGACGGGTCAACTGGTCCTCTTCCGAAGACTTGGGGGACAGCCGAGTGAACCGGGCTTGATCGCCTCTCCAAGGCTCCGGAGTTGGACGCAGATGGGTATCCCTCACCCCCGCCGTAGCCCCCCGCACGATTTCCCTAAACCGGCCTTGGGGTCGTCAACATCGGCCCGGCCCGGTCGCTGACGAGACTGGGGCTCCATTTGCCCCGTGGCCCACGGGAGCAGCTCCGGACCCCGGTCTGGCGACTGCCCTCCTGCGGCCCCGAAAGGACCGCTTGCTCCATGCCCCAACGAATCCGGGTCCGCCTGCCTGACCCCGCCCCCGAGCCCGAGCCTGCCTCCGCCGAAGTCGCCGTCCTGCCCGAGCCGGAGCCGCCTGCCCCGCCCCCCCGTGACGCCCGCCCGGTCGCGCAACTGGAGGTGGCCGCGCCGCCCCCGGCCCCACCCGCCCGCCGGGGCCGCCCCTCCAAGGACATGCAGCGGGCCGAGAGGCTCGCCCGCGAGGTCTTCGGCTACGACCACCTCCACCCCGCCCAGCAGGAGGCCATCCAGAGCGTCCTGCTGGGCCACGACACCCTGGCGATCATGCCCACGGGGAGCGGCAAATCGGCCATCTATCAGATCGCCGCGCTCTCGCTGCCCGGCCCCACGGTGGTCGTCTCGCCCTTGATCGCCCTGCAACGCGATCAGGTAGAAGCGCTGGAAGAAGCCGCCCCCGGTCAGGCCGCCCTGATCAACTCGGCGGTGCGCCCCGCCGACCGGGAGGCCGCGTGGGAGGCGCTGGAGGAGGGCGACCTCGAATTCATCTTCCTGGCCCCCGAGCAGCTCGCGAGCGAGGAGACGCTGGAGCGGCTGCGCTCGGCCGAGCCGTCCCTGTTCGTGGTGGACGAGGCGCACTGCGTCTCAGAGTGGGGCCACGCCTTCCGGCCCGAGTACCTGCGGCTGGGGGCGGTGGTCGAGGCGCTGGGGCACCCCACGGTGCTCGCGCTGACCGCGACCGCCTCGCCCCCAGTGCGCTCGGAGATCGTGGAGCGTCTGGGGATGCGGGAGGCGCGGGTGCTGGTGCGCGGCTTCGACCGGCCCAACATCCGGCTCTCGGTGCGGCCCTTCGCCGACGCGGGCACCAAACGCGCGGCGCTGGTAGACGAGGTGGTGGGCACCCAGGGTCCCGGCATCGTGTACGCCGCCACCCGCAAGGCGGCCGAGGCCCTCGCCGCCGCCCTCGCGGCGCGGGGGGTGCGGGCGGCCGCCTACCACGCGGGCATGGGCACCGCCGCCCGCGAGGGCGTGCAGGGAGATTTCATGGCCGACGCGCTGGAGGTGATCGTGGCGACCACGGCCTTCGGCATGGGCATTGACAAGCCCAACGTGCGCTTCGTGCATCACCTCGACATTTCCGGCTCGGTCGACGCCTACTACCAGGAGATCGGGCGGGCCGGGCGTGACGGCGGGGCGGCGCAGGCGACCCTCTTTTACACGCCGGGCGACCTCAACCTGCGCCGTTTCTTTGCCGGGAGTGCCCTGATCGACGCCGATCAGGTCGAGCAGGTGTTGCGGGCCGCCCAGGACGCCGATGGCCCGGTCGATCCCGGCGAGCTGCGCGAGGAGACCGGCCTGTCCCCCAGCCGACTGCTCAGCGCCGTGAGCCGCCTGGAGGAGGTCGGGGCGCTGGAGGTGCTGCCGGGCGGGGAGGTCGCGGCGGTGGGCAGCGGCGTGTCCCCGGAGGCGGCGGCCCAGGCCGCGCTCGCGCAGGAGCATCGCCGCGCCTACGAACGCTCGCGGCTGGAGATGATGCGGGCCTATGCCGAGACGGAAGGCTGCCGCCGCGAGTTTCTGCTGAACTACTTCGGGGAAGGCTACCCCGCCCCCTGCGGAGGCTGCGACCGCTGCGAGGCGGGCTTGGCGGCTCCCGCCCCCGACCCCGAGACCCTGCCCTTCGCCCTCGGGACCCGCGTCGCGCACCCCACCTTCGGGGAAGGCCTCGTCATGCGCTACGAGGGCGAAAAGGTGACGGTGTTGTTCGACCAGCAGGGGTATCAAACGCTCTCGCTGGGCTTCGTGCTGGACCACGACCTGTTGCAAGCCGTTCCGGCCTAGCGGTCAGTCTTCCCACTGGGCCACCGGAATGAAGTCCAGCCCCTCGGCCTCCGTCCCCGTCACCCGGTAGCGGTCGTCGAAGCGGACCACGAGTTCGCCCCGGTCGAAATGCTGCGGGCTGATGACCGGCTTGCGAAAGAGGTAGCCGCCCCCGTCGTCCGCGCCGATGTGGGCGGCCTTGGTGAAGCGGAACTCGACCACCTCGCCGTGCCCGCGCGTGCGCACCCGCACCCGGAAGGTACCGGGGTCGTCCTGCCGGACGAGGGGATGACTCGCCCCGCTAGAGCCGCGCCTGAGCCAGCCGAACATCACAGCCCCTGCATCAGCCGGGTCAGCAGCCGGACATGATCGGGCCAGCGGTCAAGGCGTACGTGTTCGTGGGCGGCATGTGCCCCGTCACCGGGAGCGCCCAGCCCGTCCAACGTGGGGCACAGCGGTGCGGTGAAGTTGCCGTCGCTGCCGCCGCCCACGATCTCGCCCGTCACCTCGAACCCGAGTTCGCGGGCCACCGCCTGCGCCTGCTCGAAGAGGCGCTCGGTACCGGGGCCGCGCTCGAAGGGCGGGCGGTTGAGGCCCCCGGTGACCGTCAGGGCCACGCGGGGGTCCTGCGGTTCCAGTCCCTCGATGCCCGCCGTCACCCGTTCGGCCTCGGCCAGCGTCGCCACCCGCACGTCGATGTCCAGGGTGCAGGCCGCCGGAATCACGTTCACAGCCCCGCCCCCCACGATGCGCCCGACGCTGACGGTGGTGCCCACCTCCGGACGGGCGAGCGCCTGCACCGCGAGAACGGCGCGGGCAGCTTCGGTGATCGCGCTCGCGCCCTCCTCCGGCTTATTGCCCGCGTGCGAGGCGACCCCCTGAAAGTGCAGGTGGAAGTCGCCCACGCCCTTGCGGCCGACCTTCAGCGCGTGGGTGTCGGCCACGGGAGGCTCCACGACGAGGACGGCGCGGCTCCCCTTGGCGGCGGCCTCGATGTGCTCCCGGCTGCTGGGGCTGCCGATCTCCTCGTCGGGAGTCAGCAGCAGCACCACGCCGCCGCGCGGCCAGCCACCTTTCAGTGCCCGCAGCGAGTGGAAAGCCCCCACCAGCCCCGCCTTCATGTCGTAGGTGCCGGGGCCATAGGCGTGGTCGCCTTCCACCCGCCACGGCATCGTCCCCAGGGTGCCGTGCGGCCACACGGTGTCCGCGTGCGCGAGGATCAGCAGGGGCCGCGCCGCTCCCGTCACCCCGAAGGCGAAGCGCCGGGTCCCGCCGGAGAGGTGCTCGACCGTGGCCCCCAGGTCCAGCGCCCAGGCTTCCGCCACGTCCATCACGCGGGCGATGGCGGCGGGGTCCGTGGAGGGCGATTCGATTTCGGTCAAGACCCGCAGGTCGTCCAGCAAGGCGGCGAGGTCCGGAGCAGGGGGCAGGGACACCATGCGGTCATGGTATAGCGGCGCTGCCAGGGCCAAACGCATCGCCCCCGCCTGGAGTCAGGGGGGGCGCGTGAAGAACAGGCGCGGTCAGGTCAGCAGCGCGACCTGCTGCGGGTCGGCCTGTACGGTGGCGCGGCCCTTGAGATACAGGTCGTTGAGCGCCTGCGGGCCGAAGATGCGGGCCAGCCGGGTGCTCGTGAGTTCGATGGTGGTGGTGACCGCCTGGGCCGACCGACCGGGGCGCAGGCGCACCCGCACGACATTGAGGGTGCCCGGGACCCAGGTACACGACAGTTCCTGCATGGGGGCCTCCTGAAGGGGAAAGGCGGTGGGGCCTCTGCCGGGAAGCGGGCAGAGGACGTTCCGGACATTCCGGTTCCTTCAGCGTAAGTGCTGCCCCTGAGCCCGGCGGTCAGGCGGGGACGGGCAGGCCTTGAGTCCGGCCTCATGAGACCGCTCCCCCCGACTGGCCGGACGCCGCGCCGCTGTGCTTGACTGCGGCATGTCACAATCCGGCCCCGTGCCCCCTGGCCCCGAGAGCCTGCTCGCCCTCCAGTTCCCCTCCGACCCCCAGGTCAGCCCGGACGGGGCACGGGTCGCCTACGTCCTCACGCGGGTGGAGGAGGACGACCCCCGCAAGACCGACCCCGAGTTCCCGAAGCCGCGCTACCGCTCGGCGGTGTGGCTCGCAGGTGGCGGCGAGGAGGCCCGCCCGCTCACACGGGGCGAGGGCCGCGACACCTCGCCGCGCTGGTCGCCGGACGGGACCGCGCTCGCTTTCGTGCGTGAAGGGGGCGGCGAGAAGGGCCAGCTGTTCCTGCTGCCGCTGGAGGGCGGTGAGGCGCGGCGGGTCACCCGGTTCAAGAACCCCGTGCAAGACGTGCAGTGGAGCCCGGACGGCCGCTTCCTCTCCTTCCTGACCACCGCCGACGACGAGGACAAGCGGGACGAGCGCGGCGAGGCCCGCGTGATCACCCGCCCGCGCTACCGCTTCAACGGCCGCGACTGGCTGCCCGAACGTCCCGCGCGGCTGTGGCGCTACAACGTGGCGGCCGAGCGGCTGGAGGAGTGGCACGCGCCCGAGGTCGAGGTGACGGGCTACGCCTGGCTCCCCGACAGCTCCGGCGTGCTGCTGATCTCCTCGGAGAGCGAGATGGACGCGGCGCAGTGGCGGCAGGAGGTCTACCGCCTCGCCCACAGCGGCGAGCGCGAGCAGGTGAGCCGCTGGAACTCCGCGGTTCAGGCGGTCGTGCCGCACCCCGACGGCGAACGCTTCGTGATTGTGGGCCGCCCCGAGGGCAAGGGCAGCCCCGAAGACGCCCACCTCTTCCTGGTCGAGCCGGGCGGCGAGTGGCGGCGGCTGGACGAGGGCTGGGATTTTCCGGTCGGCAACATCGTGGGCGGGGACATGCACGTGGGGGCCTTTCCCGCACTTCCCACGTGGGTGGACGCGGACACCCTGCTCGTCAGCAGCACGGTGGGCGGCTCGTGCGGCCTGTTCCGGGTGGGGCTGGACGGGACGGTGACACCGCAGGACCACGACCCGGAGGGGGTCATTCCTGCCTTCACCGCGCGGGGGGGCGGCGTGGCCCTGATCCGCGAGCGGGCCGACCGCTTTCCGGAGGTGGAACTGAACGGGCAGCTCGTCACCGACCTGAACGCGGCGCTTCCCTTCGCGCCCCGCAGCCCGCAGCGCGTGACCTTCACCACCGAGGAAGGGCAGGAGGGCGAGGGCTGGGTGCTGCTGCCGGACGGCGAGGCGCGGGTGCCCGCCATCCTGACGATTCACGGGGGACCGCACACGGCCTACGGGCACGCCTTTACCCACGAGTTTCAACTGATGGCGGCGCGGGGCTACGCCGTGTGCTACAGCAACCCGCGCGGGAGCGTGGGCTACGGGCAGGCGTGGGCGTCCGCGATTCACGGGCGCTGGGGCACCGTGGACATGGCCGACCTGCTGGCCTTTTTCGACCGCTGCCTGGAAACCTACCCACAGCTTGACGCGGCCCGCAGCGCCGTGATGGGCGGCAGCTACGGCGGCTACATGACGAACTGGATCACCGGGCACACGGATCGCTTCGCGGCGGCGATCACCGACCGCTCGATCTGCAACCTGCTGTCGTTCGGGGGCACCTCCGACATCGGCCTGCGCTTCTGGGACGACGAGCTCGGGCTGAACTTCCACCGTTCGGCGGATGCCCTGCGGCTGTGGGACATGAGCCCGCTGAAGTACGCCGAAGCGGTGAAGACCCCCACCCTGATTGTCCACTCGGTCCTCGACCACCGCTGCCCGGTCGAGCAGGCCGAGCAGTGGTACGCCGCCCTGCACCTGCACGGGGTCCCCACCCGCTTCGTGCGCTTTCCCGGCGAGGACCACGAACTCTCGCGCTCGGGCCGTCCGGACCGCCGCCTGAAACGGCTGGAGGAGTACCTGGGCTGGCTGGACCGCTGGCTGGCGTAAGCCTGCCCCCACACAAGGAGAGGGGCCGGGGGGGGATTCCCGGCCCTCTCTGCGTTCAGGCGTTCGCCCTCAGCGTGAATTACTCGTCGTCGCGGCGCTTGTTGCCCCAGCCCCGGTCGGCGCGGGGACGCGGGCGGAAGGTCTGGTCGCCCTCGTCGCGGGGCCGGAAGCCGCCCTGCCCACCACGGTCGCCACCACCCTGGAAGCCGCCACGGTCCTCGCGGGGCCGGAAGCCGCCACGGTCGCCGCCGCCCTGGTAGCCACCCCGGTCTTCACGGGGGCGGAAGCCGCCACCCTGACCGCCACGGTCGCCACCGCCCTGGAAGCCGCCACGGTCCTCGCGGGGCCGGAAGCCGCCACGGTCGCCGCCGCCCTGGTAGCCACCGCGGTCTTCACGGGGGCGGAAGCCGCCACCCTGACCGCCACGGTCGCCACCGCCCTGGAAGCTGCCACGGTCCTCGCGGGGCCGGAAGCCGCCACGGTCGCCGCCGCCCTGGTAGCCACCCCGGTCTTCACGGGGACGGAAGCCGCCCTGCCCACCACGGTCGCCACCACCCTGGAAGCCGCCACGGTCCTCGCGGGGCCGGAAGCCCCCACGGTCGCCGCCGCCCTGAGTGCCCTGGCTCTCGCGCAGTTCGCGCATCTCGCGGCGCAGGCCACGGATTTCCTTGCTCTGCGCTTCGAGCATCTCCTTCATCTCGGCCAGCATCTCGATCAGGTCGTCGGCGTCGATGTACTCGTCGGCGTCCTCGTCGCCGTCGGCTTCGGCGTCATCGGCCCCGCTCAGGCTGGCGGCCAGCACGCCCTCCTGCTCGGCTTCCTGGGCGTCGAGCACGGGGTCCTCGTCGGGCTCGCCCGCGAGTTCGGGGAGGATGTCACGCAGTTCTTCGGGGGTCTGCTCGTCGGTGTGCTGCTCGGACATGGGCGTCTGGGCCGTGCCCTCGGTCGTCGCCGCGTCGTCCGTGAGGTGCGGTCTGGTGTCGTCGGTCATGGGGGTCCTTTCCCTGGGGCTCACGCGGGGGCCGGATGTCGGCCGCCTCCGCCGTCCCGCAGGCGTACCCCCGAGTCTAGCACCCAGGCGGGGGAGGCCCTCCGCGCCCCTGGCCTCAGCGCCGGAAGATCGCCCGCAGAATTGGAAAGGCGATCAGGTGCGTGAGTGCCCCGACCAGGATGCCGACCAGGAGGGCCAGCAGCGGGTTCAGGCCCGACCCCAGCCACAGGCCGATCCACAGGAAAGTCCCCAGGCTGCTCGCCCCCATGATCGAGAAGCGCCGCGCCGTGTCCTCGGGCCGCCAGGCGTTGAAGTCCATACCCCCAGGGTGCCATGCCCGGCCGGGCCGGGGTGTCCCACCCGGCACCGCGTGCGAGGTCACCGTGAAATCAGGGGGGCTGCCTATACTCGCCCCCATGAAGCGTGCCCTCCTCCTGCTCTCCCTGCTCGCGTCTTCCACGGCGTGCGCCCAGGGCTCCCCGCGCACCGTCACCATCGGCCTGGGGTACATCCCCAACGTGCAGTTCACGCCCTTTTACGTGGCCGACAAGCTGGGGTACTACCGCGCCGAGGGCGTAAACGTGAAGTTCCAGCACGGCTACGTCTCGGAACTCATGCCGCTGCTCCTTCAGGGCAAACTCGACTTCGTGGTGGGCGACCCGGAGGACGCGGTCTTTGCCCGCAACCAGGGCGCCCCGGTGCGCTACGTCATGGCGATGTACCAGAAGTCGCCCGTGACAGTGTTCAGCACGAGGCCCTTGAACCGCGCTTCGGACTTGAAGGGCAAGACGCTGGGGATTCCCGGCACCTTCGGCAGCAGCTACGCGGCCACCCGCGCCCTGCTGGACGCGGCGGACCTGCGCGAGGGCCGCGACGTGCGGCTGGCCTCGATCGGCTTCACGCAGCTCGAGGCGGTGCGGGCCGGGCGGGTGGATGCCGCCGTGGGCTACCTCAACAACGAGGTGGTGGGGCTGCGGCAGTCCGGGGAGCGGGTCTACACCCTGGACCTCAGCGCGGCCTACCCGATGGTGGGCGTCGGCCTGATCACCCTCGACAAGACGCTGGGCGGCGACCTCGCCCGCAAGGTCGTGCGGGCCTCGCAGCGCGGGCTGAAGTTCACGGTGGGCGACCCCGCGCGGGCCTTCCGGCTGGCGCAGCCGGTCTTCGGCACCGGGGGCGGCAGCCTGGAGGTGCTGCGGGCCAGCGTCCCGCTGATGCAGAGTGCCTACACGCGGTCCAACGGCCTGGGCGCGAGCGACCCCGCCGCCTGGACGAAGGCGGTCGCCGCGCTGGTGAAGCAGGGCAGCCTCCCCGCCGGGACGAAGGCGAGCACCTTCTACACCAACAGCCTGATCAGCAAGACGCTGCGGTGACATGGGCGTGAAGCGCTGGCGGCTCTGCCTGCTCGCCCCCCTGCTGGCGGGCTGCACGGTCGTGAGCACTCCGCGCGACGCGGCGCAGTGGACGACCACCGTTCACGGCGTCACCGTCACGTGGCGCTGGGTGGCTCCGGGCACCCTCCAGCGCCGGGGAGACACGCCGTACGCCGGGTACACCCTGACCCTGCCGCTGGCGCAGGGCTGCGTGGTGGACATCGACCCGGCCCTGTCGCGGCACGACCTCGTGCGGGTGGCGGCGCACGAGTACGGGCACTGCGCGGCGGGGCGGTACCTTCAGCTTGGCGTGGCCGACCCGCAGGGGTTGAGTGCCTACCACCGCCAGCTCTGGGAGCAGTGGCCCGAGCGCTACGCCCAGGCTTACCTCGCCGCGTGTGGCCCCAGCCTGCGGCCGCTGGGATGGTACGACCTCGTGCAGGCGACCTGCGCCGAGGCGCCGGACCCGCGCACCGTTTCTGGCGAGCGGACTGAACCTGAATCGTAGCCAAAGCATCAGTTTCGTCGGCTGGGACGCAGTTTTCACGGTTTCTTGAGTCATGAATGGAGGCTCAATGCGGGTCTACCGCGGGGCCTCCTGGGGGTGTCAGGCTGCGGCACGTTCCACCGGAGGTTTCACCATGAAGCGTACCCTGATCCTGTCGGCCCTGACCCTTTCGCTGGCCCTCCCCACTGCCGCCGTCGCGGGCGGCGCCACCGGTCCCCTCGGCCCGGTGAGCACCGCGCAGGTGTCCAACGACACCGATGTGCTGTTCATGGAAGTCGCCACCATGAGCAACCTCACCGAGATTCAGACCTCGCGCCTCGCGCTGCAAAAGAGCAGCAACGCGCAGGTGCGGGCCTTCGCGCAGATGATGATCACCATGCACACCCAGGCCCAAGCCGAACTGAACGCCCTGGCCGCCCGCAAGGGCGTGCGCCTCGCCGACAAGCCGGGCGCCGACCAGCGCCTCTTGTACAACCGCCTGACCACGCTCTCGGGCGCGGCCTTCGACGCGGCCTACAAGAACGTGCAGGTGAACGGCCACCAGATGACCCTGGACCTGATCGTCACCTACCGCAGCATCGGCAAGGACGCGCAGGTGCTCGCCTACGCCGCCAAGATTCAGCCCGTCGTGGCCGACCACCTCGCGCGGGCCAAGGCGCTGCCGGGCAACTGAGCGCCGATCATGCGGGGAGTCGGGGGGTCAACCCCGGCTCCCTTTCCTGTGGTGTTACTCGCCTACCTCGTAGAACGTCTCCTCGGTGATGCGCTCGGGGAACTTGCGCATGAAGTCGACCGTGCTCAGCGCTTGGCTGCGGTGGCACCCGATGGCCCGCAGCTTGCGGGTCACGTGCCGGGTCACGTCGCGCCGCAGGGTGGGCGCGAGCCACGCCGCCCGCAGGTCCTCGCGTTCCGGGGGCGTGGGGCTGGCGTAGTACCACAGGCGGGGACGCCCGGCAGGCGGCAGGCGGTCCCACGCGGCCTTCACCGCCCGGTGGGTGGTCACGTGGTCGGGGTGGCCGTTGCTGCCGTTGGGGGGAAAGGTCAGGACCGTCTCGGGCCGCAGCCGAGTCATCGCCTCCCGCGCGACTTCCACCAGTGCCTCCAGGGGTTCGTCTTGCAGATATTTGTCGGGGAAGGTGTGCTGTTCATGCCGGGTCAGGCCGATCTCGTCGAGGCAGGCCCGCAATTCTGCCGCTCGCATCCGGGCCAGCTCCTCCGGACTGTCACACAGCCCCAGCGTGCGCCCCGCCTCGCCACGCGTGAGGGTCACGAGGCCGCAGGAGTGGCCTTCTTCCAAAAAGTCCATCAGGGTTCCGGCGGCGCCGTACACCTCGTCGTCGGGGTGGGGCACGATCAGCAGCAGCTTGAGGGGCTGGGTCATGCGGCCCAGGATAGGGCGGCCCAGGACGGCGCTCCGTTTCGTGGCCGCGTGTCCAGGGCTGCACCTCCACTCCACGCCGCCCTAAGCGCGGTGGCCGATGTGCGCCCTCCCCGCGCCGGAACAGGATGGAGGCGTGACCGAGCTTCCCTTCAGCCTCCGCCCACCCCGCAAGCCGGATGATTATCCGGCCCAGGCCCGCGTGCGCTCGACCTTTGATCCCGAGTGGCCCGTGACGCCTGAGCTGCTGCGCGTCTGGGACGAGGCCGCTGACCCCTCTCTTTTCAATACCGAACTCGTGGCCGAGCGTGGGGGCGACATCGTGGGCAGCGGGCAGATCGGCCACGACGACTTCGCCTTCGAGGAGTGGCGCTACTGGGGCGGCCTGACCGTCCACCCGGACGCGCGGGGGCGGGGGATCGGCTCGGCCCTGTACGCGGCGCTGCTGGAGCGGGTCCGCGAGCGGGGCGCCCGCGAGGTCCGCACCATGCTGACCGACCAGCCCTGGCACGCGGCGGGCCGCGCCTTCCTGGACCGCCGGGGCTTCCGGGTGGCCTGGGAACGCTATGAATCGCGCCTGCACACGGCGGACGTGAACCTAGGGGCGTTCGGGCCGTTGTTGGAGGGGGTCGCCGCAGAGGGCGTGGAGCTGCATTCGGTGGCCGACCTCGCCGCCGATCCCCAGCGAAACCGCCGATTGTGGGAACTCGACTGGCTGCTCTTTCAGGACGTGCCGATGGGCAATGCCCTGACCCGCCGCCCGCTGGAAGCGTGGCTGAAGCAGGAACTGGACGACCCCACCTTCTCCGCCGACCTGTCTTTCGTCGCGGTGCGGCCGGGGCTGGACGACCCCCTCACCGGTCCCTACGTGGGCTACTCCACCCTGATGCGGAATCCGGCGGGGTTCTACGTCATCGGCATGACGGGGGTGCGGCGCGAGGACCGGGGCAAGGGCATCGCCAAAGCGCTCAAGGCCGCCGCGATGCGGGCGCTGGCGGGGGCGGGGGGCGGCGAGATTCGCACCTTCAACGACAAGCCGAATGCGGCGATGCTGGAGATGAACCGTGCCCTGGGCTTCCAGCGGGGGCCGACCCACTTCCGCTACGAGCTGCACCTGGGGGAGGGAAAGTGAAGGTCCGCGAGGCGACGGACACCGACTTCCCTGCGCTGGCCGAGGTGCAGGGCGCCGTGTGGCCCGACCACGCCACGACCGCCGAAACGCTGGCGCACGAGGACGCCGACCTGCGGCGGCACCCCATCGGCGCCCACCTGTGGCGGGTCGTGGCCGAGGACTCTGCGGGCCGAGTGGTGGGCAGCGGCTCGCTGATGCAGTGGCCGGGCATGTTCCACCCGGACCGCTACCACGCCGAGGTGCTGGTGCGCCCGGAGGACCGGGGCCGGGGCGCGGGCCGGGTGCTCGCGGCGGCGCTGGAGGCCCACCTGCGGGAGTGCGGCGCCCGCGAGGTGCTGGCGACCTCCCGCGAGGACTGCCCCGAGGGGCTGGCCTTCCTGTCGCGGCGTGGCTTCGGGGAGCACATGCGCTATTTCGCCAGCGCCCTGACGCTCGCCACCTTCGACCCTGCGCGGTGGGCCGGAGCCGAGCGGTTGCCGGAGGGCCTGCGCCTGCGCTCGCTGGCCGACCTCGTGGCCGAGGTGGGGGAGGAGGCCGCGTGGCGGGCCTATTTCGACGTATACAGGGCTGTTCGCGCCGACGTGCCCCGCGCGGGCGAGGCCACGCCGCTGGACTTCGGGCACTTCCGGACGCGGGCGGAGGATGAGCGCTTCTGGCCGGAGGGCGTGCTGTTCGCCGTGACGGAGGACGGGGAAGTGGCCGCCCTGACCGAGCTGTACGCGGACGCCACCGACCCCACCCGGCTCCAGACGGGCCTGACCGGGACTCGCCAGGAGTGGCGGCGCCGGGGGGTGGGCCTCGCCCTCAAGCTCGCGGCGCTGCGGCTGGCCCGCGAACGCGGCGCACAGAGCGTCTGGACCGACAATGCCAGCAGCAACGCGCCCATGCTGGGCCTCAACGGACGCCTGGGCTTCGTGCGCCAGCCCGCCTGGGTGGAGCTGCGCCGGGGCCGGGTGGAGGAGGGAACGCTATGACCTTTCAGGAGCTGACGTTCACTGCCCGTCCGGTGGAGGAAGCCGAGTGGGACGCCGCCGCACGGGTCTGGACCCTGGCCTGCCCACATGATCCCGTCAGCGGCGGCGACCTCCGCAAGCGGGAGGCCGAGCAGCGCGACTGGGGCTATACGGCCTTCACGCTGGTCGCGCTCGCCGGAGGAGATGTGGTGGGGCAGGCCAGCGTCTACCAGAATCCCGGCGCCTACCACCCGCACCGCTTCACGCTGGAGCTCGCCGTCCATCCCGGCTGGCAGGGGCGGGGGGCGGGGCGGGCGCTGTGGTCGGCCCTGCTGCCCCGGCTGCGGGCGGTGGGGGCACAGGGGATTCGCACCCTGGCCCGCGAGGACCATCCCATCGCGCCCGGCTTCCTGGCGCGGCGGGGCTTCGAGCCAGGCAAGCGATATTTCACGAGTAGCCTTGACCTGACCACCTTCGACGAGGCCCCCTTCCGCGACCTGTTGGCGCGGCTGCGGGCACAGGGGGTGCGGGTGCGGAGCCTCACGGAACTCCGGGCGGCGGACACCCCCGACCTGACGGGCCGCCTCCACGCCCTGATGAGCGATGTGCGCCGGGACGTGCCCCGCGCCGAACCCGCCACACCCCTCTCGCTGCAGGTCTTCGAGGAAGCGGTGCTGGGCGACTCCGCCCTCCTCCCTGGCGCCTACCTGATCGCCGAGAACGCCGGGGGCGAGTGGATCGGCCAGACCACCCTCTTCCGCACCGAGGCCAGCCCCGACCTGCTGACCGGGCTGACAGGCGTGACGCGGGCGGCGCGGGAGCAGGGGGTGGCGACCGGGCTCAAGCTGCACGCCATCCGCGCGGGCCGGGCGCTGGGCGGCACCCTGATTCGCACGGACAATGCCAGCGACAACGCGCCCATGCTCGCCATCAACGACCGCCTGGGCTTCGTGCGCGACCCCGCGAGCGTGAGCTGGGGGCTGGAGCTGTAAGGTGGCCTGTGCCCCAGCGCCCGCCCCTGCTGCTCTCCATCGACTGGGACGCCTTTTCCGGCACCCGCGAACTCGTCTTCGACGCGCCCATCTGGGGCACCCGCGACCGCGAGGAAGACCGGGTGGAGGCGTGGCGGACACGTGCCCGCAAGCGCGGCGGCCTGGGCTGGGAGAGGCTGGCCGCCGACTTCCCCCTCTACCCCGGCTGGGAGGCGTTGGAGCGCTACGCGGGTGTGCCCGCCCACGTCACCCTGACGCACGCGGACGCCTGGGAGTGGCTGGCGGCCTTCCCCGGTGCCCACGTGCTCAACGTGGACAGCCACCACGACCTCGCCAGCCTCAGCGGTGATCCTGCGCGGGTGCGGCCCGGCAACTGGGCGGGGCTGGCCCTGGCGTCGGGACGGGCGCGGCACTACACCTGTCTCTACCCGGACTGGCACGCGGACCTGCCCGTCGCGGAAGGGTACGACCTGAGCCGCACGTGGGGCGAGGTCGCGTCTCTCCTCCCACCCGACGTGCTGGAGCGGGTCACCCTGCGCCGGATGAACAGCCCCACCGACGGTCTCCCCGATCCCGCCGAGGTCACGGCCCTGCTGCTGGTGCAGTCGCCCGCGTGGACGAACCCGGCGCATGACCCAGCCTTCTTCCGGCTGGCGCGGGTGCTGAACGCCGCGCCGCTGACGCCACCGCTGGACCGTTCGGCGGCCGGTTGACGGCGGGTCAAGCTGCTCCCCTCTGCCTGCTACTCTGGGCGCTGGCCCGTGACCTGTCTTGTCGCTGCGGCTGGAGGAAAAACGCCATGACCTATTCCGTCGTCGGCCGCCCGGTCATCATCCTGACCGCGCTGTACGCCCTGAGCATCCTGCTCGCCAACCTCACGCTCAATCAGTTCATCCCGCTGCCCGTGTTCGGGCTGCTCAGCGTGGGGACCATCTTCTTCGCGGCCGTGTTCACCCTGCGCGACCGGATTCACCGGGCGGGGGGCCTCCGGGCCGTTTATATCGCCATCGCGCTGGCCCTGCTCGTGAACACCGTGGCGGCGGTCCTGACCGACACGCCCTGGCGCTTCGTGGGCGCGTCCTTTCTCGCCATTCTGGTGGGCGAACTGGCCGACACCGCCGTCTATCAGCGCCTGATTCAGAAGAGTTGGTGGACCCGCGTGCTCGCCAGCAACGCGGTCAGCGTGCCGCTGGACTCCGTCCTGTTCACGCTGCTGGCCTTCTACGGCGACATGAGCAGCCGCGACATCACGCAGATCATCTTCGCGGACATCCTCGCCAAGTACGCGATCGCGGCCCTGTTCGCTCTGCGGGTGCGGCAGGTCAGCCGCGCCGCCGCGTGATGGAGCGCCCGGCCGACCTGCTGCGCACCATCGCCAACGCCCACCCGGACCTACCCACGGTCGTCGAGCATGTGCTGGAGCTGCCCGAACTCTGCCCGAAGACGCGCAACCCGGCGCCCGGTTCCACCCTGACCCTGCGCTACGCGGCGGCAGAGAGGTTGCTGGAACTGTTCAGTCTCGACCGCTACATGGACGCCTTCGTGGGCCACACGGTCGTGCGCGACATGGAGGTCTTCGTGCAGGTGGCCGCGCAGGACGCCGCGAACGCCGCCGGGGTCACGGTCACAGCGACCGCCGACGTGGGCCTCGTGGGCTTGCGCCAGCGCCAGCGGGTGACGGTGGTGGCCCGCTCACAGGGCTCAGCCGAACAGGGGCAAATGGAAGGGGAGGGGGAGACGCCCGGCACGGCGGCCGAGTACGGTGGCCCATGACCAGATTCTCGCTACGGGCATTTCTGGACAGACTCAGCGCGTCCAGGGACAGGGGGTACAGCCGGACGGGCACCATATCCGCCGAGCCATTCCCTCCCCGCCGCCGTGACGAGGGCGAGGACGGCCTCGGCGTCCCCGTGCCTGTCGGCCCCCGCCCGCGCCGGGGTGGAGCGCAGGCCCAGCCTCCCAGGGAAGAGGAGGAGGCGGTGGTGATGCCTCCCCTGCGCGGTTGACCGTTCCCTACAGGCCCAGCAGCGTCCGGTAGCTCTCCACCACGGCCCCGCCCCAGATCAGCGCCACCACCGCGCCCAGCGCGAGGTAGGGGCCGAACTTGAGGCGGTTCTCGCGTTTCAGGGCGACCTGCACCAGCCCCAGCAGCGCCCCCGCGAACACGGCGACTACGACCGCCACCAGCAGCCGCTCCCAGCCCAGGAAGGCCCCGATGACGGCGGCCAGCTTCACGTCCCCGAAGCCCATCGCAGCGGGGTCGAAGGGCGCGTCCTCATCGGCGTCGTCCCCGCGCCGCCACCAGTACACGCCCGCGAGCAGCGCGACAGCACCCCCGGCGGCGAGCGCCCCCTGCACCATCACGATGAGTCCAGGGCCAAAGCCCGATCCTCCCAGCCCCACGCTGACAAGCAGACCCCCCAGCGTGAGCAGTTCCGGCACCCGGACGACTCGCCGCGCGAGTAGATTCGCCGCCGCCGACAGCACCGCCGCCGCTACCCCCCACCCCAGCCCCGCCCACGCGCCCACCAGCAGCGCGAGGGCGATCTGCTGGTAGCCGATGGGCGTTTCCGGGTAGCGCCGCTCGCGGAAGCGTCGCAGCACCCACGACCCGATCAGGTCGATGGTCACGAGCAGGCCCGCGCCCAGCAGCGCCCCCTGGATGGCCTCGGCGGGTGTGGGCAGCCCCAGGCCATCCACCGCCCCCGACCGCGCATTCAGAAAGCTGAAGCCCACGCCCAGCGCCACTCCCGGCAGCGTCAGCTCGTCGGGAATGGTGTAGGTGTCGAGGTCGATGGCGCTCGCCACCAGCAGCAGCGTGAACAGCACGAACAGGCCCAGCGTGGCCCCGCCGTACAGCGCGAAGGGGTAGAGCGCGGCGATGGTCGCGTACCCCACGCCGGTCAGCAGCTCCACCACCGGATAGCGGGCCTTGATGGGAGCGCGGCAGTAACGGCACTTGCCCCCCAGTGCCACCCACGACCCCACCGGCACGAGGTCGCGTGGAGACAGGCGGTGGTCGCAGTGGGGACAATGGCTGGGCGGAAAGGCGACATTTTCCCCGCGCGGCAGCCGCCAGATCAGCACATTGGAAAACGACCCCACCAGCAGGCCGAGCACGCCAGCGAACACCACGAGCAGCAGGTCGGGACTCACCCCGGAAGTGTAGGGGCCGAGGTCTTACAGGAGCCTGCCCTCCCGGCCCTTTGACCGCGTTCAGACCGGGCCGGGCCGGGGGTGCATCCGGTGCAGAGTGGGGCTGAGATTCTGCCCCGCCTTTGCCCTTTCTCTCCCCGGAGATTCCTATGACGACTCTGCCTGTTGCCTCTCCCACCCCTTCCCCGCAGCCTCCTCCCGCCCTTCCCCGCATCATCCAGGGGGGCATGGGGGTCGCCATCTCCAACTGGGAACTCGCGCGGGCGGTGTCGCGCACTGGGCAGCTCGGCGTGGTGTCGGGCACCGGGATCGACAACCTGCTCGTGCGTCGCCTTCAGGACGGCGATCCCGGTGGGCACACCCGGCGGGCGCTGGCGCACTTTCCCGACCAGGCGTGGGCGCAAAAGGCCATCGACAAGTACTTTCTGGAGGGCGGCCGTCCCCCCGGCAAGGGCTACGCCCGCGTGCCGCTGCCCACCCTCCGCAACCAGCAGCCCGCCTGGGAACTCGCCATCCTGGGCAGCTTCGCGGAGGTCTGGTTGGCCCGTGAGGGGCACGGCAACCCGGTCGGCCTGAACCTCCTGACCAAGCTGCACCTGCACACCATGCCTGCCCTGTACGGGGCGATGCTCGCGGGGGTGGACACCGTGATCATGGGCGCCGGGATTCCCCGCGAGATTCCGGGGGTGCTGGACGCCTTCGCGCAGGGCCAGCCCGGTTCCTTCCGGGTGGACGTAAAGGGCGACGGCCCCTCGCCCAGCGTGCCCCTCTCGCTCGACCCCGCCGACTACGGCTTCGGGGGCCTCAGCCTGAAGCGCCCGAACTTCTATCCGATCATCTCCTCGCACGTGCTCGCCGGGGTGCTGACCCGCAAGGCGACCGGGAGCATCCAGGGCTTCGTGATCGAGGGGCCGACCGCCGGGGGCCACAACGCCCCGCCGCGCGGTCAGGTCACCTACGACGAGTCCGGGCAGCCGGTCTACGGCGAACGTGACCTCGCGGACCTCGCGGAGATGCGCAAGATCGGCCTCCCGTTCTGGCTGGCGGGGGGCAGCGGCTCGCCCGAGGGGCTGCAACGGGCGCTCGCGGAAGGGGCGGCGGGCGTGCAGGTGGGCACCCTCTTCCAGTACTGCCGGGAAAGCGGCTTGCGCGATGACGCCCGGCAGACTTCGCTGGCCGCCGCCCGCGCGGGGCAGGCCGCCGTGTACACCGATCCGCTGGCCTCGCCCACCGGGTTTCCCTTCAAGGTGGTGCGGCTGCCCGGCACGCTCTCCGAGCCGGAGGAGTACGCCGCCCGCATGCGTATCTGCGACATAGGCTACCTGCGCGAAGCGTATTGGGAGGGCGAGAAGGTCGGCCTCCGCTGCGCCGCCGAACCCGTCGCCGACTATGTCCGCAAAGGCGGCAAGCCCGAGGAAACCGTGGGCCGCAAGTGCCTGTGCAACGCGCTGATGGCCGACGCGGGCTACGCCCAGATTCAGAAGGGGGGACAGGTCGAACAACCCCTGCTGACCAGCGGTGACGACCTCGTGAAGCTCGGCGGGTGGACGCCGGGGTACACGGCCCAGGATGTCATTCGCTACCTGCTGGGGGGGGGGAGTCCGCAAGGCTGAGCGGAGGACCAAGAGAGAAGGGCGGCCAGAAGCTCTCTGCGCCGCCCTCCTGTCTTGTCGCCCTCAGTGCTTCCCGAAGTGCCCCAGTTGCGGCACGTTGGGCTTCCACTCCGGCCGCGCCACCACCTCGCCGTAGAGGTCGTACTCGTCACTGTCCTCAATCCGGGCCTGCACGATGTCCCCGATCTTGACCTGCCCAGCGAAGTCGCCCGCATACAGGTACACCTGCCCGTCGATGCCGGGGGCGTCGCCCTTGGTGCGGCCGATCAGGCGGGTGCCGGGGAGATCGCCCTCGTCGTCGTTGAACTCGTCCACGATGACGTCCATCACGCGGCCCACCTTCTCGGCGAGCTTCTCGGCGCTGATGCGCTGCGCGACCTCCATGAAGCGGGCGAGGCGCTCCTGCTTGATCTCCTCGGGCACAGGGTTGGGCAGCCCGTTCGCGTCCGCCTCCTCCACGTCGGAGTAGGGGAAGGCCCCTACGCGGTCGAGCCGCGCGTCTTCCAGGAAGGTCAGCAGCTCCTGGAAATCCTCCTCCGTCTCGCCGGGAAAGCCCACGATGAAGGTCGAGCGGATCACGAGATCGGGGCAGATCTCCCGCCAGCGCCGGATGGTGTCGAGCTGTTTGCCCGCGCCGGGCCGCCGCATCAGCCTCAGGATCTTGGGCGAGGCGTGCTGAAGGGGCACGTCGAGGTAGGGGAGAATTTTGCCCTGCGCCATCAGCTCCACGATCTTCTCCACGTGGGGGTACGGGTAGACGTAGTGCATCCGCACCCAGGCGCCCATCTCCCCCAGTTTCACAGCGAGGTCGGTGAGGTGCGCCCGCACCTGACCCCCCTGGAACTCGCTCTCGCGGTAGCGCACGTCCACCCCGTAGGCGGAGGTGTCCTGCGAGATGATCATCAGTTCCTTGGTGCCGCCTGCAACCAGCCGGAAGGCCTCGTACAGCACGGCGCCCGCGTCGCGGCTGACCTGCCGCCCGCGCAGCTTGGGGATGATGCAAAAGGCGCAAGTGTGGTTGCACCCTTCCGCGATCTTCACGTAAGCGTAGTGCCGGGGCGTCAGCTTGACCGAGGGGGCGAACACGTCGCCGTGACGGGTGGCCTCGCGCTCGGGCGTCTGCACCTCAGGCCGCATCCCCGGCGCGGCAACCGGCAGCAGCCCGGTGAAGGCGTCGGTCTCGACGGGCAGCAGCTCGCGCACGTAGCCCATCACGTCGTCGACCGCCTCGGAGCCGGTGATCGCGGCGACCTTGGGGTGGCGCTCCAGAATCTTCTCGGGGCGCTCGCCCAGGCACCCGGTCACGATGACCTTGCCGGTGGCGTCGAGCGCCTCACCGATGGCCGAGAGCGATTCCTCGACCGCAGGCGTGATAAAGCCGCAGGTGTTCACGATGACGGCCTGCGCGTCCTCGTAACTGGGGGCAACCTCATAGCCCTCGGCACGGAGCTGGGTCAGGATGCGCTCGGAATCCACCAGCGCCTTGGGGCAGCCCAGCGAGATGAAACCGACCTTCGGCGGCGTGATTTGGGGGGCTGCCACGGGGGGCAGCGGGTTGAGTACGGTCATCGGGGTTCCTCCACGCGCATGCGCCGCTGCGTGGGAAGCACGCCGGGCGCGAGACTCGACCGGCCAGTGTACAGGGCCGTCTCCCCGGAAGGTAGGGCGGACGTCACACCGCCGGGCACGCAGGAGCAGAGTTGATACACTCGGCCCCAGCATGAACGCCAAGGTCATCGTCGTCACATCGGGCAAGGGGGGCGTGGGCAAAACCACCACCACCGCGAACATCGGGGCGGCCCTCGCCAAACTGGGAGAGAAGGTCGTCGTCATTGACGTGGACGTGGGTCTGCGCAACCTCGACGTGGTGATGGGCTTAGAGTCCCGCGTGGTCTTCGACCTCGTGGACGTGCTGGAGGGCAAGTGCCGCCTCTCGCAGGCGATCATCCGCGACAAGCGCGTCGAGTCGCTGCACCTCCTCCCCGCCTCCCAGACCCGCGACAAGGACGCGCTGGACCCCGAGGTGTTCAAGGGTGTGGTGCGGCAACTCATCGAGGAGGAGGGCTTTACCCGCGTCCTGATCGACTCGCCCGCCGGAATCGAGTCGGGCTTCAAGACCGCCGCCGCGCCCGCCGAGGGGGCATTGGTCGTCGTGAACCCCGAAGTCTCCAGCGTCCGTGACGCCGACCGCATCATCGGGCTGCTCGAAGCCCAGCAGGTCCGTGAGATTCGCCTCGTCATCAACCGCCTGCGCCCCAAGATGGTCGCCAGCGGCAACATGCTCTCGGAGGCCGACGTGCTGGAGATCCTGGGCGTCAAGCCCATCGGGATCATCCCGGAGGACGACGGCATTCTGGTCAGCACCAACGTGGGTGAGCCCGCCGTGCTGGGCAAGTCGGCGGCGGGGCAGGCCTTTATGGACACGGCCCGGCGCCTGAAGGGGGAGGACGTGCCCTATCCCAAGCTGGAGCAGGACCGGGGCTTCCTGGCGGTGCTGCGCCGCCTGTTCGGGGGGGCCTGAGATGTTTTCCTGGATGAAGGGCCGCCGCTCCAAGGAGACGCTGAAAGACCGCCTGGAACTCGTGCTGGCCTACGACCGCGCCCAGATTCCCCCCGGCAAGGTGGACGCGCTGCGCCATGACCTGCTGGAAGTGGTCAAGCGCTACTTCCCGGCGGGCAACAGCAACGTGGAAGTCGAGCAGCGCGGCGATCAGGTCGTGCTGTCGGCCAGCATCTCCCTGGAAGAGGGCGCCGGAAGCACCGGGGACACGCGGCGCGAGGGGTGACCCGGCCGCTGGCGGGCCAGGTGGCGCTCGTCACCGGCGCGTCACGCGGGTTGGGCCGGGCCACGGCGCTGGAACTCGCCTCGGTGGGCGCCCACGTCATCGTCACCGCCCGCAGCACGCGCGGGCACAGCACGGTGCCGAACCTGCCGCAGACCACCGTGGACGACACCGCCGACGCCATCCGCGCGGCAGGCGGTGGGGCCACTCCGCTGAGATGTGACCACACCGACCCCGCGCAGGTGGAGTCGGTGGTTCGCCACATCGCGGGGCAGCACGGACGGCTCGACCTCCTCGTCAACAACGCCTGGGGCGCCCATGACCGCGCGGCGGGAGGTGGCGCGGTCGGTGAGGTCTGGGACGAGCCGCCGGAGCAACTGCGCGACATGTTGCTGGCGGGGGCGTACAGCGATTCCCTGACCAGCCTGCTCGCGCTGAAATACGTCATGGGCACCCAGGGTCACGGCCTGATCGTCTCCACGACCTGGCACACCGACGAACCGCCCGGCTGGCTGCCCTACGAGGTGAGCAAAGCGGCGAAAAACCGCCTCGTGTATGCGCTGGGGCACAAGCTGCAGGGTAAGGGCATCGCGGTGGTCGGCGTTGCGCCGGGCTGGATGCGGACTGAGTTGATGCTCCAGCACCACAGCGAGGCCGAACTTGCCGGGCAGACCGAGACGCCCCACTACGCGGCGCGGGGGGTGGTGGCCCTCGCCGCCGACCCGGAGGTGGGGCGGCACACCGGCCGGATTCTGGACGTGGGCGAACTCGCGGATCTCTACGGCTTCACCGACCTCGACGGCACGCGGCCGCAGTGGTACGCGGACCAGCGGCGGCGCCGGGAGTCTTCTTAACCGCGTCCCCATTTTGGGGTGGCGCTCCGCTTTACTCGGTAAAGTACCGGGCATGGAATACCGCAACCTCGGCAGAAGTGGCCTCAAGGTCTCCGAAGTCTCGCTGGGCGGCTGGGTCACCTTCGGGCACTCGGTCCACGACGAGACGATGGTGCGCGACATCGTGATGAAGGCCTACGAGGAAGGCGTGAACTTCTTCGATCAGGCTGACGTGTACGCGCGGGGCCGCTCCGAAGAGCTGATGGGCGCCGTGCTGCGCGAGTTGCCCCGGCACACGCTGGTGATCTCGTCCAAGGTCTACTGGCCCATGAGCGATGACGTGAACGACCGCGGGCTGTCGCGCAAGCACATCCTGCACTCCATCGACGGCAGCCTGAAGCGCCTCGGCACCGACCACCTCGACATCTACTTCGCCCACCGCTACGACGAGAACGTGCCGATGGATGAAATCGTGATGGCCTTTGACCAGGTCATCCGCGACGGCAAGGCCCTGTACTGGGGCACCTCGATGTGGCCCGCCGCCCGCATCGCGGAAGCGGTGGAGTTCGCCAAGGCCCACGGCCTGCACGCGCCTGTCACCGAGCAGCCCGAGTACTCCATGCTGCGCCGCGAGCGGGTGGAAGGCGAGATTCTGCCCTACACGGCGAAGGCGGGCGTCGGGCTGGTCGTCTGGAGCCCGCTGGCGATGGGCCTGCTGACCGGCAAGTACGACGAGGGCCGTCCCGAGGGCGCCCGCCTCACCGACAACGAGAACTGGGGCAAGAATTTCCTGACCGACGAGAACGTCCAGAAGGTGCGCGACCTGAAGCCCATCGCGGACGACCTCGGCCTGACGCGGGCACAGCTCGCGCTGGCGTGGATTCTGCGCCAGCCGGGGGTCAGCAGCGTGATCACCGGGGCGACCAAGGTCGGTCAGATCGAGGACACCGTGAAGGCGGCGGGCGTGCGGCTCACGGAGGACGTCGTCACGCGCATCGACGAGATTCTGAACCGCTGAGTTCTCGGCCCGGCCCCGGCTTCCCCGTGAGGGGGGCCGGGGCCTCTTTTACGCCAGAACAGGTGGCGCCGGGCAGACTCGGTTGCGCCCGGCGCGTTTGGCCTGGTACTGGAACTCGTCGGCCTGCTCGGTGGCCGCGCCGACATCCGTCTCGGCGGGCGTGGGGGCGAAGGCGTACCCGGCGCTAACGGTGAGGCGCAGGCCGCGCGGCAGGGTGGGCCAGTCGTACTCCGCGACCGCCCGGCGCAGGCCCTCGACCGTCGCGTAGGCCCGCGCGGGGTCGGCCTCCGGCAGCAGCAGCAGGAACTCCTCGCCGCCCCAGCGCACCAGCAGGCTGTCTGGGGGGGCAGTGTCGCTCAGTCGCCCGGCGACGGCCCGCAGCGCCTCGTCCCCGACGGCGTGCGAATGGCGGTCGTTGACCCCCTTGAAGTCGTCGATGTCCAGCAGGGCGACGAGCAGCGGCCCGCTGCCCCCAGGCAGGGTGAGCAGGCGGTCGTGCAGGCCCCGGCGGTTGAGCAGGCCGGTCAGCACGTCGTGCCGGGCCTGTTCCTCGGCGCGGCGCACGCTCTCCTGCCAGTCACGGGCCTGGGCGCGGGCCTGCCGCAGTTCGCGAAAGAGGTCGTCGTGGCGCTGCTCGATGGCCGCCAGCCGCTCCAGGGTGGCGTCGGCCTCCGCGAGCGCCTCGCGGGTGGCGGCAAGGGCCGAGCCGAGGTCGCCGCCGCGCTCGTGCAGTTCCGCGATGGCCCGCAGCAGGAACTGGATATCGCGGTGGCGTCCCTGCTCGCGGGCGATGGCAAGTGCCTCGCGGTAATACCCGTGTGCGGCGCTGAGCTGCCCCCTGGCGGCCTGCACCTCCGCCATCGCCAGCAGCGCGTCGAGGTAGGAGCGCTGCCCGGCCTCGTGGTGGTGGCGCATGGCGGCCTGGGCGTGGGCCAGGGCGCGGTCCAGGTGGCCTTCCAGCACGCACAGCCGCGCGGTGTGGGCCTCCACGATCAGGGCCATGATGCGTGAGGGCGCCCGTGTCAGGGCCTCCCAGGTCGCCGCCAGGGCGGCCCAGGCCCGCCCACGGGCTTCGGCCCCGGCATCTGCGCGGCCCCGCGCGTGGGCACGGCGGGCCAGGCCCAGGTAGGTCGCGGCGCGGTTCTCGTGGAGGTAGGGTTCGACCGCCTGCCGCTCGTCGGCAGAGCAGGTGCCCAGCAGTTCCTCCAGCAGGTTGAGCTGGTGCAGCGCCTCGGGGGCGCGGCCCGCCAGATGCTCCAGAAAGGCGAGGTTGACGTGGCTATTGGCCAGGTCGAGCCGGTCCCCCGAGCGCCGGGCGAGGTCCTGGGCTTCCAGGAAGTCACGCCGGGCACCCGCCAGGTCCCCCGCTGTGAGCCGCACGATGGCCCGCCCGTTGTGAACCCGCGAGCGCAGGTCGTCGAGGCCGTGACTGCGGGCCAGATCGAGGGCCAGCGCGAGGTGGTCAAAGGCGGGCTCGTGCAGGCCCTGGCTTTCTTCGATGGAGGCCAGGACCGACAGGGTATCCACGACCAGCGCGGCGTCGTCCAGCGGCAGGGCGGTGTCCAGGGCGGCCTGTGCCAGCCGCCGGGCCGTGTCCAGCGTGTGCTCGCGGTAATGCCGCGCGAGGGCGAGCAGCGCGGCGGCCCGCGCGTGGGCGTCTCCCGCTCTCTCCAGCGCGGCACGGAGCGGGGCGGGTGCGTCCGGCAGCGCGGGGAGGCGGGCAGGAGACGGTTGCATGTGGAGTATTTTGCCCCACCGGTTCTGTCCAGACCGTCACACCGTGGTCACACCCTTCGGGGGGGAGCCGCGGGGGGAGTCCTCCTTCTTTCGGCGCACGCTTGGGCGTGGAGCGCACGCCTATGCTGGGAGCTGTGAGCGCCATCGAAACGCGGGAACTGCGCAAGGTCTACCGGGGCCGGGCGGTCGTGGACGGCCTGAACCTGACCGTGGGGGAGGGCGAGGTCTTCGGCTTTCTCGGCCCCAACGGGGCGGGCAAGAGCACCACCGTCAAGATGCTGCTGGGGCTGGTGCGGCCCAGCGGGGGCGAGGTCCGCGTGCTGGGCGGCTCCCCCGACGACCCCGGCGTGCGGGCGCGGCTGGGCTTCCTGCCCGAGCAGTTCCGCTTTCAGACCTGGATGACCGGCGAGGAGTTTCTGAACTTCCACGGGCGGCTCGCGGGCATGGCGGCGGCGGACGTGCGGACGCGGGTGCCGGAGGTTCTGGCGCGGGTGGGCCTCGCCGGGCGCGGGCGGGAGACGCTGGGGGGCTACTCCAAGGGGATGCTTCAGCGGGCGGGGCTGGCAGCGGCGATCCTGGCGCGGCCCCGGCTGGTCTTTCTGGACGAGCCGACCTCGGCCCTCGACCCCATCGGGCGGGTGGAGGTGCGCGAGATTATCGAGGCGTTGCGCGGTGAGGGGGTGGCCGTCTTCCTGAACTCGCACCTGCTGGCAGAGGTCGAGCAGGTCTGCGACCGGGTCGCCTTCGTCAAGGCCGGGCGGGTGCTGCGCCAGGGCACCATGCGCGAGCTGATGGGCGGGGTGATTCCGGTGGAGGTGGTGGTGGACACCCTCGGCCCCGACTTGCGCTCGGCGCTAGGGCGGCTGGGCGAGGTCCGGCATGTGGACGCGAACGTCCCCGGCCGCGTTGCCCTGGAACTGTGGGTGGAGCGTGAGGACACCCTGCCCGTCCTCGCGGACGCCATCCACGGGCACGGGGCGCGGCTGTATGCCCTGAACCCCCGCCGCCCCGACCTGGAGACGATGTTCCTCGAACTGATCGAGGGGCCGTCTCCCGCCGCGCCGGAGGTGGCCCGTGCGTAACGCCCTGTTGATCGCCGAACTCTCGCTGCGCGAGGCGGTGCGCAAGCGGCTGGTGGTCGTGCTGCTGCTGCTGACCGCCGCCTTTGTCGGCTTTTACCTGTACGGCGTGTGGCGGCTGGAGGGCACCCTCGACCAGCGGGCCATCGACGCGGGGTTAGAGGGACGCTCGACGACGGGCGCGGCCAATATCCCGATCATGTACGCGGCGCTGTTCGGGATGTACCTCGTGTTCTTCCTGGGGTCGCTGATGGCGGTGCTCTCCACGGTGGGGGCGGTCAGCGCCGACGTGGAAAACGGCGTGATGCAGTCGGTGCTGGCCCGGCCCATTCGCCGCGCCGAACTGGTGGCGGGGCGCTGGCTGGGGTTCACGGTGGTCAACGTGGGCTACGTGGCCCTGGTCAGCGCGGTGCTGCTGGGCGGCATCTCGGTCCTGACGGGCTTCGTGCCGCCGGAGGCCCTGCCCGCCGTGGGGCTGATCCTGCTCGCCATCACGCTGCTGACCGCGCTGACCGTGCTGGGCAGCACGCTCTTCACCACGCTCGCCAACGGGATCGGTGTCTTCGTGCTGTACGGGGCGGGCTTCGCGGGCGGCATCCTGACGGCCATCGGCTCCTTTTCGGACAGCCCCACCCTGGGCACGCTGGGGCGGGCGGCGTCCATCCTGATGCCCACCAACTCGCTGTGGCTGGGCGCGACCTACCACCTTCAGCCCGAGGTGTTGCGGCAACTGGGCGAGGCCGCGCAGGGGGCCAATCCCCTGTTCAGCACCACGCCTATTCCCACGGGCATGGTGCTGTGGGCCGCCGCCTACGCGGTGCTGGCGGTCGTGCTGGCGATGTGGCGCTTCAGTCGGCGTGACCTGTAGCGGTCCACAGGAAAGCCGCCCACTTTCCGAGCGTGGGCGGCTTCCCTATCGGCTTCAGGACGAGCGGGAGGACTCGTCCGGCCGGGGCATCGCGTCGGGGATGGTGGGTTCCACCGTGCCCGCGCGGTCGGTGGTGAAGTCGGGGCGGTTGTCGGGACCGGACCCCGCCGCGCCGTCCGTGGGGCTGGGGTTGCTGGAGTCAGGGGTGGATATTCCCTCGGTGGGCACCCGGCCCCCTTCCTCGCCTCCCTCCTGGGCCGAGAGTTCCGCGATCAGGCGTTCGCGGGCGCTGATCTCCTCGTCGACCCGGCGCAGGTCGTCCTGAATCCCGGCGAGGATGGCGGCGTCCGCCCCAGCGTGGTAGGCGCGGCCCAAGCGGGCATACAGGGTGTCGAGTTCGCGGGTCAGGCCGAAGACTTCCATCCGCAGCCGCGCCGTCTGAGCCACCTCCTCGCCCCGGCGCTGCACCCGCTCGGCGCCCCGGCGAACCGTGTCGAAGATGTTGTCGAGCATGGCTCCATTCTCCCCCGCGCCGGGTGGGACGGGTGAGGGGAGGGTCAGCCGGACTTGTCTGTCGTCCCCCGCGCGGGCCACACTGGGGGCACCGTGAATGCCGCTGAAACCCGCCTGCTGCTGGGGGCGCTGGACGCCGCCCTGGCCCGTGGGCAGGGCGCCGCCCTCGCCACCGTGGTCGGCGTGCAGGGGAGCGCCTACCGCCGCGAGGGGACGCGGATGCTGGTGCTGGAGGGTGGCGAACAGGTCTGCATGCTCTCGGGCGGGTGCCTGGAGGCGGAGGTCGTGGAGGTGGCGCTGGGGGTGATCGCCACGGCTGAGCCTGCCCTGACCCACTACGACCTCTCGGAAGACGCCACCTGGGGCCTGGGCATCGGCTGCGGGGGCAGCGTGGACGTGCGGGTGGAGCGGGTGGACCCGGCCGACCCGGTGACCGCCGGGTGGCTCGCCGCGCTGCGGGAGGGCCGGGCGGCGGCGCTGGCCGTGCCGCTGTCGGGAGCCGGGCGCGTGCTCGTCCTGCCGGATGGGGGAGAGGTGGGCCGCCTGCCCGACCCCGAGCTGCACGCCTGGGCGGTGGGGGCGGCCCGCGAGCGCCTCTCGGCCCGCGAACCTCGCGCCGCGACCCTGACCGCGCCGGACGGCACCCCGGTCTTCCTCGACGTGAACAGCCCCCCGCCCGAACTCGTGATCTACGGAGCGGGACACGACGCCGTGCCGCTGGCGACGCAGGCGCACGCGCTGGGCTACGCGGTGCAGGTCGTGGACCCCCGGCCCGCCTTCCTCACACCGGGACGTTTTCCGGGCGCGATCCTGCACGACCTCGCCCCGGAGGAGTTGGGCCGATTCACGCCGGGCGAGCGGGCGCACCTGATCGTGATGAACCACCACCTCGACCGCGACCGGGCCTGCCTCGCGCACGCGCTGCGCTCCGGGGCCGGGTATGTGGGCGTGCTGGGGCCGCGCTCGCGGGCCGAGGACCTGTTGCGGGAGCTGGAGGCCGAAGGCATCATCTTCACCCCCGATCAACTCGCCCGGTTGCGCTCGCCCGTGGGCCTGCGTCTGGGCGCCGAGGCCCCGGAGGAAGTGGCCCTGAGCATCCTGGGCGAGCTGATGGCGTGGCGGCGCGGCTACGACGGGGGCTTTCTGAGCGGGCACGCCGGGCGGATTCACGACGCGCCCATGCACGCGGCGGCCCCCCGAACCTGAACGGAGGCCACAACCGCTCCCGGCCGCTTTGCCCTACCCTGTCCGCCATGACGCCTCCGCCCGCCTCCCCGGTCCGGCCCCTGTGGGTGGCGCTGGGCTTCGTGCTGACGGGCCTGGGCTTCTTGGGGCTGCTGCTGCCGGGGTTGCCGGGCACGGTCTGGTTCATCCTGGCCGCCGCCTGCTTCGCCCGTGGCAACCCCAAGTGGGAGGCGTGGCTGCTCTCGCGGCCGGTGGTGGGTGACCTCGTACGAGACTACCGCGAGGGCCGGGGCATGCCGCTGCGGGCCAAGTGGATCGCCTGCACCTGCATCACGCTGGCGGTGGGGTTCAGCCTCACCCGGATTCCGGTCGTGGCCGGGCAGGTGGCGTGGGCGCTGGTGGGGCTGGCGGGCATCCTGTACATCACCCTGCGCGTCCCCACCCGGCGGGCATGAGGAGGCGCTGGCTCTGGGTGGGCGGGCTCGCGCTGGGAGCGGTTCTCACCGCCCTGCGAATCCGCCACCACGAGCGGCGCTATCCCCCGCGTGGGCGGGTGCTGGACCTCGCGGACGGCCCGACCCACATCATCGAGGGCGGCTCGCCGGGCGCCCCCCCCGTCGTCCTGATTCACGGCAGCGACGGGGTGGCACTCGACTGGCCGGTGTCGCCGCTGTGGAACGCGCTGGCCCCCCATGCCCGGCTGATCGCCCCCGACCGCCCCGGCCACGGCCATACGCCCGCCCGCCCCGGCACGCCCGTGACCGTGGAAGTCAATGTGCGGCGGCTCGCGGCGGTGCTGGACGCGCTGGAGGTGCGTCAGCCCGTGCTGTTGCTGGGCCACTCCTACGGGGCGGCGGTGGCGCTGGCGTTTGCCGCCCAGTTCCCGGAGCGGGTGCGCGGCCTGGTGCTGGTGTCGCCCACGGCGTACCCAGTGCCTGGCCTGACCCGGCCCCTCGCCTACGTGCCGCTGGTGCCCGTGCTGGAGACGCTCCTCACACGGGTGCTGCTGCTGCCTCTTGGCCGGGCGGTGGCGTGGCTGGAGGGAGGCCGGGCCTTCCACCCCGCCCCCATCCCCCCCGAGTGGCACGCGATGATGCTCGCCTTTTCCCGGCGCCGGGGGCAGGTGCACGCGCTTGCCTGGGAGAACCGGACGCTGGCGCAGGAACTCGGGGGGCTGGAGCCGGGGTATTCGGAGTTGCACGTCCCTGCCGCCGTCCTTGCCGGGGCGCACGACCGCCTGACCCCGGCCGAGTCGCACGCCGTCCCCCTCGCAGCCGCGTTGCCACAGGCTCGGCTGCACCTCTTCCCCGACGGCGGCCACCAGCTTCACTGGACCCACCCGGCCGAGGTTGTGCGGGCGGTGGCAGACGTGCTGGCCGAGGCCCCCGCAAGCGCGACCCCTGCCCCACTTGTCCCGGTGCCCCGCCGCTAGACTCCCCGCATGTTGAGCGGGGTGCTGGAGCGGTTGGGCGAGTACGGCGATCAGGTGCCGCGCTACACGCCCCCACGTTGCCTGCTGGATCGGCAGGCGGTGGGCGGCTGCGACGCCTGCCACGTCACCTGTCCGCACGGGGCGATCGCACTGGAAGGGCACCGCATCGCCATTGACCCCGCCCTCTGCACGGGCTGCGGCCTGTGCGTACAGGTCTGTCCCTCGGGAGCACTGGAGTACGACCTCACTCCGCCTCTCCAGAGCGTGCGCGACGGTGGGCAGGGGGTGGACGGCGAGGCCACCCTCACCTGTTCGCAGAGCGGGGCGGGCGGTCCGGCGCTGACCTGCCTGGGGCGCGTCACCCCCGCCGTGGTCGCCGCCGCCGGAGCCTGGGGGACGCCCCTGACCCTGCTGCACGGCGACTGCGCGGGCTGCCCGGTGGGAGCGCCCGATGTGCCGGAGCGCCTGACCCGCGTGCTGGGGGAAGCCCAAGTCCTCCGCGCTCCCACCGGACGCCCCGCCCAGGTGACCGTTCGCCCCGCAACCCCCGACGACCGCGACCGGGCGGGCCGGGTCAGCCGCCGGGGGGCCTTCGCCACCCTTTTCCGGGCGGGGCGGCAGCAGGTCGTGGGGCTGCTCCCCGAGCGCCCGCTGCCCTTCGTGGACTGGAGCCAGCCGCAGGAGCGCGTGCCGGAGGAATGGCGCTGGCGGCGGCGTTCGCTGGTGCCCGCCCCGGCCCCCGATGTGCCTGTGATGTGGCCTGCCCCACTGGTGGACGAGAAGTGCATCGACTGCCCGGTCTGCTCCAACGTCTGCCCGACCGAGGCGATCACCCGCGAGTTCAAGCCCGAGGGCGGCGCCCGCCTGCTCCTCGACCTCGCCGCCTGCACGGGCTGCATGGCCTGCGTGCGCTCCTGCCCGCCGGACGCGATGCACCCCCAGCGCGAGTGGCTTCCGGCCGCATTTGACGCGCCGCTGCTGATCCGGGACAGCGACAGCGTGATGTAGGTGGAAGTTGCGAGTGGCGGTGGAAAAGGCTATTGGTGCCAGAGCATCGGCCTCAGCAAAAGCTCTCCCACTTCCCACTGACACTCCCCATCCTCCACCGTGACCCTCGTCCCCGCGCCCCTTTCGCGCTCCCGCCTACACTGGGAGCCGTGTTTGCTGCCCGCTCCCCCTACGCCCGACTGGAGGGGTTCTTGCGCGACATCCTGGGGGGCGGCGCGGCGCTGCTGCATCAGGAGGACCCCGCCCCCGCCCGCACGGTGGGGGCCACCGACCTCGGCTGGTCCCCCGCCGTGCAGCGCGGTTTCGGCTTCCCGGAGGTCTACAGCCATCAGGCCGAGACGTACCGCCGGATGCGGGATGGCGAGCACGTCATTCTGACGACGCCGACCGCGAGTGGCAAAACGGGCGCTTTTTTCCCAGCCGTTTTTGAGCGGCTGGAGCGTGATTCGGGGGCGACGGCCCTCTTCGTCTATCCCCTGGTGGCGCTGGGGCAGGACCAGCGCGACAAGCTGGCGGCCTTCCGCGAGCGCGGCGGCTTCGGGTGGGACATCGCCGCCTTTCAGGGCACCGCGCAGCCCGGCGAGGTTTTCCGCGACGACGTGCGGATGGTCACGGCCACGCCCGACAAGCTGCACTGGTCGCTGACCCACCCCCGCGTGCGCGACTTCCTGCGGCGGCTCTCCTTCCTCGTGCTGGACGAAGCGCACACCTACCGGGGCGGCTTCGGGTCGGAGGTCGCCGGGATGCTGCGGCGGCTGCTGGGACTGGCGCGGGCGCTGGGGGCCAACCCGCAGGTCGTCCTCTCCACCGCCACCATCGGCAACCCCGCCGAGTTCGCCCGCGAGCTGGTGGGTGTGGAGGCCACCCAGGTCAGCGAGTCGGGAGCCGCCCGGCACGGCAAGCGCTACTACCTTGCGGACCACCGGGGGCAGCCCCGGCGGTTCTGGGACGCGGTGATCAGTGCCAGTGTGCAGCGCAATCTCAAGGTGCTCGCCTTTTTCCGGGGCCGCTCGCGGGCGGCGCGGCTGTATTCCACCTACCGGGCGCAGCCGCTGAACCGCTCGCACGTCCACCTCTACATGGCGGGCACCTCCGACCGCGAGGGCCGCCTCACCGAGTTCCGCCGCGCGAAAAGTGGGGTGATGTTCGCCACCAACGCGCTGGAGGCGGGGGTGGACATCGGGGACCTGGAGGTCGTCATCATCGACGGCTACCCCGGCTCGCGGATGGCCTTTCGGCAGATGGCGGGGCGGGCGGGGCGGATCGCGCCGGGCCTCGTGCTGTACCTCCCCGCGCTGAACGAGCAGGGGGTGCCGCAGCCGGTGGACGCGTTCTATTCCAACGCCGAGAACTTCCGCGAACTCGTAACCGGCCCCATCGAAAAAGCGGTCGTGGAGGCCGAAAATCCCTACCTCGCGCCCCGCCATCGTGCCCGCGCGAACGAGGAATGCCGAGCGGCGGGGCTTCCGGCGGACCTCGCGCCGGGGCCGCGCTACTGGAACCTGCGGGGGGAGGGGAGTGCCAAGTTTGCGGTGATCGAGGAAACCGACTGGGCGCAGAAAGGCCCCCGCGCCTTCGACACGCCGCTGGAGTCCCCCAGCCAGCACTACGCCCTGACCGAGAAGCACGAGGGGGCGGTGTTCACCCTCGACGGCCAGGGCTACAAGGTCACCCGCTGGGAGGCGCACCCCGCCGGAACCGCGATTCTGGTGCAGCGCTTCGACGCGGCCAACCTCTTTACGCGCGGGCTGTACGCCATCGAGGTCAGCCCGGTCAAGATGGGCGAGTGGGTGCGCCGGGGGCCGCTCGCGTACCGGCACGGCGAGGTGGTCATCCGGCGGCGCTACGCGGGCTACATGATGATGCGGCAGGTCTTCGAGCGCGTCTGCACCGGCTGCGACCGGGTGCCCGACCCCACCGAGCGGGTGTGCCGCGCCTGCGGAGGCCGTATTCAGGACCGCATGCAGGACCACAAGCTCTCCGAACACCTCTACGACGAGCCGCTGGAACTGCCCCCCTTTCGCACCTCGGCCCTGGAGGTCGGCGTGGATGCCCGCGCCACCGAGAAGCCCACGGCGGTCGCCCACACCCTCAAGCACCTGCTGCAAAAGGTCACGCCCGAGCGCGTCGCCTGCGACGAGAACGATCTCGCGGGAGCCTTCCGGCAGGACCGCGACAACTACTTCTTCCTGTACGACGACTGGGTGGGGGGCCTGGGCGTCAGCCGCCGAGCCTTCGAAAGTCTGGAGGACCTGTTGCGGCGCTCACTCGACCTCGCCGCCAAGACCTGCTGCAAGGAGGCGCACGGCTGCTACGAGTGCATCGCCGTGAGCCGCTGCTACAGCCCCTTTCTCGCCAGCGGCGAGCGGCGGCCCACCGACAAACCCGCCACCCGCGCCTTTTTAGAAGCCCTGCTGGGCGTCGAGCGGGCACCCCAGCCCGAACCCGACGCGGCCACCCTGCCCGAGGTGCCCGATCTGCCCCCCTCGTGGCCGCTGCAAGCCCGTGAACTCCTCGACCTGCACGGCCTCTCGTTGCCGGAAGTCAGCGCCCGTCTCGGCATCCCCAGCCGCGAGTTGCAGCGGGCGGTCAGCACCACCGAGCCGCTGCGCTTGCGGCACGTCAAGTTCGGGGAGGGCGTCTTCCTGCAAGGCTTCCACGCCGGGGACCGCCGCGAGGTGCTCGTCTATTTCCCCGGCGTGGGCCAGAAACGGCTGCTGCTGAAGTTCGCGGGGCTGACGGTGGTGGAGAAGGCCGCGCCCGCCGCCGCGCCGGGCGGTTGACCCTCCGCGCGGGACGTGGCTATACTCCACTGCGCCCCACGTACGGGGCCGCGCTGCCCAATAGGGATATGGTGTAATGGCAGCACAACAGATTTTGGATCTGTTTGTCTAGGTTCGAATCCTAGTATCCCTGCCACAAGAGCCGCCTCCGGGCGGCTTTTTGCTGTTCCGCCCGGCTCCATGAGGTCCAAAGGCGACCTTCCTCACGTTCAGTCAGCCAGCGTTCACGCCGCGTCAGGCGGGCGGGCCTACGCTGGCCCCAGCAGACCGGAAAGCCAGCGGCAGGCCGCAGTCGGCGCCCGGCTTTCGCTGCAAGGAGACGCCATGAAGAAGCCCGCCTTGATCCTCGCCCTGACCGCTTCCGTGTTCTCCAGCCTCGCCCTGCCCGCGCAGGCCGCCCCCAAGCTCAGCACCCAGAGCATCATCGTCAACCCGGTGCCCACCACGCTGGAGGGCCGCGTCTGGGTGGACCGCGACACCAGTGGCACCCGCACGCCGACCTACCGCATCGGCGACCGCATCCAGCTCTCGGTCAGCGTGAACGAGAACGCCTACGTCTACCTGTTCTGCCTCAGCCCCGACGGCAGCGTGGACCAGATTTTCCCCAACCGGTTGGGCGGCGGCAACTACGTCCGCAAGGGCGAGGTCCGCAGCTTCCCGTCGGCGGGCGACAACTTCGTCTTCAACGTCGGCGGCCCCGCCGGGCTGAACAAGGTGCTGCTGATCGCCAGCCGCCGCCAGCTCAACCTTTCCGAACTCAGCACCTTCAGCGCGGGCGACGCCTTCGCCACCGTCAAGCCTCAGGGCAGCCAGCAGCTCGCGCAGGCCCTGAGCATCGTGGTCAATCCGGTCACTCAGCCCATTCCCCAGCAGGACTGGATCAGCGACATCGCCTTTTTCAACGCCGTGCGCTGAGGACTCTTGACTTGAAATGGGCATCCTGCGGGGTGCCCGTTTTCACTTGGTCAGGACGTAGAAGGCCCGCTCGCCCTCCCGCGCGAGATCGGTGACCGTGTAACCGCGCTCCAGATAGGTCCCCAGCGCCGCCCGCAACGCGAGCCGCCAGGCCAGCCGCGTTTCCGCTGGCAGATGCTCGGCGTGGGGGGAGACTTCCGCGAGGAGGCGTGGGGAGGTGGCGTCCAGACGGGGCGGATGAGGAACGTCGCCGTCTCCCTCCAGCACGGCCTCCCCCTCCGGTCCGGGGGAGGGCCGCTCGGCATGAGGCCGGGTCAGGTCCCACTCCACCATCAGGCGGTCGGCGGGAAAGGCCGTCTCCCGCGCTTCCCCCAGCGCATACCAGTCTGGGTGATAACTCACCGCCCGCGCTCCCAGCTTTCCCAGGTTCAGGCGGGCATTGCGGGTCACGAGGGGATCGAAGGTCCAGGTCATTCGCGTCAGGCCCTGCGCCAGCACCCGCTCCCGCTGCGCGTGCTTGAGCGCAACGGCGGCACCGCTCCCACGCCAGTCGGGCTGGACCGCGAGGAGGTGCGAGTGGTGCCAGACTTCGCCGCCCCGCAGCGCCGGGAATCCATAAGCCAGGCCGAAGGGCGTCTCCGAGTTGTCCTCCGGGTACGCGCCCAGCACCACCGCCCCCGTGTGCGCCCCGATGCGGAACATGGTCGCGGGGAGCACCTCGCGGTCGGCGTAGCCCCAGGCCGCCACCTGCACGTCCTCCAGCGCCCGCATCGCCCAGGGGTCGGTCACGTCCCGGACCACGAAGGCCCGCCCCGTCAAGCCCGCCACTCCTCGTGCAATTCGGCCCGCGTCGCCACGAAGTCGCGGTTGAGCGTCACCCCGATGCCGGGTCCGGCGGGCACTGGCATCAGCCCATCGGTGGCTTCCAGCGCCTCGTTCACCACGTCCGTCTCCCAATAGCGGCTGGCAGAGCTGGTGTCGCCCGGCAGCGCGAAGTTCGGCAGCGTCGAGAGGTGGATGTTGTGCGCCCGCCCCACGCCGCTTTCCAGCATCCCGCCGCACCACACGGGGGCGCCGAAGCTCGCCGCCACGTCATGCACTCGCCGCGCCTCGGCGTGCCCGCCCACCCGCGCGACCTTCACGTTGATGACCCGCCCGGCCCCCAGCGCCAGCCCCTTGCGGGCGTCGGCGGCGCTCGCCACGCTCTCGTCGAGGCAGAGGGGTGTGCGCAACCGCCGCTGCAACTCGGCGTGGTCCACGAGGTCGTCCCAGGCGAGCGGCTGCTCGATATAGGTCAGGTCGTAGGCGTCCAGCGCGGCCATCCGCCCGGAGTCGGCCAGCGTGTAGGCGCTGTTGGCATCCACCGTCAGGCGGATGTCGGGGAAGGCTTCCCGCACCGCTCTCACCGGCTGCACGTCCCAGCCCGGCTTCACCTTCAGCTTGATGCGGCGGTACCCCTGCTCCACATGCCGCCGCACGATGTCCACCGTCGCTGCCTCGTCCGGCTGGATGCCCAGGCTCACGCCGACCTCCACTTCCGTCTTCGTGCCGCCCAGCAGGGTGCCCAGCGGCACGCCCAGCGTCCGCGCCCACAGGTCCCAGCCTGCCATCTCCACCATCGCGCGGGCCATGCGGTTGCCCCGGAAGGGTCCTAACGCCGCTTCCAGCGCCTGCGGGTTGGCGAAAGTCCGGCCCAGCACGCGGGGGAGGAAGACCTCGCGCAGCAGTGCCAGTGCCCCCGAAATCGTCTCCTCCCGGTACATCGGCGCGGGTTCCATCGTCCCCTCGCTCAGCCCCGACACCCCCTCGCCGTGCAGCGTCAGCAGCGGCACCAGCTTCTCGGTCTGCACCCCGAAGCTGGTCTCGAACCGGAACTTCAGGGGCAGACGCACCAGCGTGATTTCGGCGGCCTCGATTGTGAACATGCCCAAGTATGCCCACCCAGCCGCTGGTTTTGGGATATCCCCCGAACTCGGGCGGGGGGTGTTGACAGACGCTGGGGTGGGGTGTATCTTTTCTGAGCCTCAAGCGAGGCGGGCAGCATGACAGGCGAAGAAGAGCGAGAGCAGGGCCTTCCGACAGGAGGGTACGAG